>DAOUMU010000526.1:0-31485 GCA_034409055.1 Anaerolineae bacterium | reverse complement strand
GTTGACTGCTACCTATAACGCGATTACATCTTACCCGAGTTGTGTAAGATTTTTATTGGAGGAATGCTAATTTTGCATTAGATTTCAGGACGTCGCCACACCCGGTCCGACGTCTGAGTAGTTACGGTGAGCCGCTCGATAGTTACGAAACGATCCTCAACCATATTCGTACCACAACCTCAACCACCGGTTTTTGTTGTCAAGTCCAATTGGACACCACCGAATATGAACTGAACAAGAAGGTTTCTAACAAAGATTTTGATGGTTTGCATATACGATCTCATAAGCGTTTTCCTAAATGGAACTACACCATCTATCCACGAACACCTAAACCTGTTGTTTAAAATGTCGAAGTTATTTTTTTACAAATGCAAAGAGCAAGTAGAAAATCGTGTATTTCCCCGTCCGAGGTTATCTCCCCACTCTTTGGAAATATCAGGAATACGGATGACACGGATGCAAGGGATAAACACGGAGAAGTTGGAGATTGTGACTGATGGATAACGAGACAATCTACGACAACCTAGAAGGTCACCCCGAACAACCCGGTCCGAAATTACCCCGCCCCATCGTGGTCAGCCATCCCCTGACCGCCGTAAGCTCAGGCTGCCTGATCATCTTTGGCCTGGTCTGGACGGCCATCATCCTGGTCCTATTGACCATTATCGTGCTCGAGTTCATGCCAGAGTTACAGACATATTGGCTGCTCAGAAACACCGGTGTGGCCACGACCGCTGAGGTGATTGACAATGGCCTGATCCCCCAGGGGGACAGGGCCAAACCCTTTTGCATCCTTCGCTCTTTCAGCCCGATGGCTTTAGCCTCGGGCTTTCGGTTGGCATTGTTCAAACTGTTATTGACTATTACAGAAACGCACCCAAATTATTTATGAATCAGAGGGAAACTGTGATATACTGAACAACGAGGTACACAAATGCCCATCGACTATGCCGAACTAAAAACCCACCTGTGGAGTGCGGCCGACGAGCTACGGGCTAACTCCCGGCTGCGCTCCCACGAATATTCCACGCCGGTGCTGGGGCTGATCTTTCTGCGCTACGCCGACGTGAAGTTCAGCCAGGTCGAGGCCGAACTGAAACAGCAGGCCGGGGACCGCCGCTCCCGCCGCCGCACCGCCCCTCACCAGGAGCCGGCCCGCTACAAGGCCGCCGGCGTGCCCTTTTTGCCCGCCGAGGCCCGCTTTGATACCTTGCTCAAGCTGCCCGAAGGCGAAAACATCGGCCAGCAGATCAACGAGGCTATGCGCCTGATCGAGCAGCACAACCCCGAGCTGAAAGGGGTGCTGCCCCAAACCTACCACCACCTGGAGAACAGCACTCTCAGCACCCTGCTCAAAATCTTCAACAACATCCCCATGGATATCGAGGGCGATGTCTTCGGCAAGATTTACGAATATTTCCTGGGCCAGTTTGCCAAGGCCGAGGGCCAGCGCGGCGGCGAATTCTTCACCCCCACTTCGCTGGTCAAGCTGATTGTGGAGGTCATCGAACCCTACCACGGCAAAATCCTGGACCCGGCCTGCGGCAGCGGGGGCATGTTTGTCCAGAGCGCGAATTTTGTCACCCGCCACCAGAAGAACCCCGGCCGGGAGATCAGCCTGTACGGCCAGGAAAAGACCGAAGGCACGGTGGGCCTGGCCAAGATGAACCTGGCCATCAACGGCCTGGAAGGCCACGTGGTCCAGGGCAACACCTACTACGAAGACCTGCACCGCAGCCTGGGCCAGTTTGACTTTGTCATGGCCAATCCCCCCTTCAACGTCAACAACGTGGACAAGGACCGCCTCAAGAATGACCCCCGCTTCCCCTTTGGCATGCCTCGCGCCGACAACGCCAACTATCTCTGGATCCATATCTTCTACAGCGCCCTCAACGAGCGCGGCCGGGCCGGCTTTGTCATGGCCAACTCGGCCAGCGACGCCCGCCAGTCCGAGTTGAATATCCGCCAAAAACTGATCCAGGCCAGGGCCGTGGACGTGATGATCGCCATCGGTTCCAACTTTTTCCTGACCGTGACCCTGCCCTGCACCCTCTGGTTTCTGGATAAAGGCAAAATCGGCACCGAACGCGAGGACACGGTGCTGTTCATCGACGCCCGCCACATTTACCGCCAGGTGGACCGGGCCCTGCGCGACTTCACCGAGACGCAAATTGCCTTCATCGCCAACATCGTCCGGCTCTATCGCGGCGAACCCCCCGAATGGCCGGACGGGGCAGGGGGGCCGGGGCGCAGAGGAGCCGGGGAGATTGACGGCGACACCAGCTATCTCATTTCAATGGAAGGACAGCTTGCCTTTCTCCCTTCCCGGCAAGAAACCAAAAGAGATGACAATCGTCAATCTGAAATCGTAAATCGTAAATCGTGGCAGGAACTTTTCCCCGACAACACCTACCGCGACGTGCCCGGCCTGTGCAAAGTGGCCACCCTGGCCGAAATAGAGCAACAGGGCTGGAGCCTCAACCCGGGCCGCTATGTGGGCGTGGCCGAGCGGCAGGCCGACGATTTCGACTTTGCCGAGCGGTTGCAAGAACTGAACGAGGAACTGGAGATTTTTAACGCCGAGGCGCGGGAACTGGAAGAACGCATTGCCGAGAATGTGACCAAGATTTTGGAGGGATAAATGGCTAAAAACGATATTTACCAGATCAAAGTTACCCTTAAGCACAGCAAACCACCCATCTGGCGCAGAATCCAGGTGCGGGGTGACACCAAATTGAGCAAGCTGCATTTGATTTTACAAGAGGTCATGGGCTGGGAGAATTACCATCTCCACCAGTTTATTGTGGGCGGAACCTACATTAGCGAACCCCATCTCGACGACTTCTACGAGGTAGAAGACGAAAGAAAGTTCACCCTGGCTCAAATCGTGCCTGGCGAAAAGTTAAAATTCACCTACGAGTACGACTTTGGCGACAACTGGCAGCACGAGCTGCTGGTGGAAAAGATTCTGCCGCCCGAAGCCGGGGTTGACTACCCCCGCTGCATCAAGGGCAAACGGGCCTGCCCGCCCGAAGACGTGGGCGGCGTGTGGGGCTACGACGATTTTCTGGACGCCATCAAAGACCCCGACCACCCCGAACACGACGACATGCTCGAATGGGTCGGCGGCGAGTTTGAGCCGGAAGAATTCGATCTGGATGCCGTCAATGAGGCGTTGCAGCATATTCGGTGAGAATAGGGGCGAATGGCCATTCGCCCCTACCCTACCCCAATGCCAAGGCGCGGGAGTTGGAAGAACGGATTGCGGAGAATGTGATGAGGATTTTGGAAGGTGTCAAGTGAGGCTAGGTGATTTATTGACGAAAGTCGTCGATAATAGGGGTAGAACTCCCCCATTAGTAGATGAAGGATATGAGTTGATAGAGACTGCTTCGTTAGTAGGGGACAACAAGTTTCCGGACTATTCTCTTGTGAAAAAGTATGTATCACAAGAAACATTCGACACTTGGTTCAGGGCTGGACATCCCAGAAAAATGGATATTTTAGTTGCTACTGTGGGAGCTAATATTGGAAGCATCTCGATAATGAAAGAGACAAGGGGATGTGTTGCTCAGAATTTAGTGGCTCTTAGACCAAATAAAGATGTAGTTAGTCCTGATTATTTGTATTATTATCTATCCTGGGATCGAACAAATAAGCAACTGAAGAATTTGGATATTGGGGCAGCTCAACCAAGTATCAAAGTCCCCCACTTGTTAGACGTAAATATTCCACTTCTCCCCCTCCCCACCCAACGCAAAATCGCCGCCATTCTCTCCGCCTACGACGACCTGATCGAAAACAACACCCGGCGTATCGCCATCCTGGAAGAAATGGCCCAGGCCATCTACCGGGAGTGGTTCGTCCATTTCCGCTTCCCCGGCCACGAGGGGATCAAGCGGGTCGAGTCGGAGCTTGGGCCGGTGCCGGAGGGGTGGGAGGTGGTAACGTTGGGGGATATTGCTGAAATAAACGCAAGAAACATTAAACGAGGTCAAGAGCCAGAACACATCAATTACGTTAATATCTCTTCGGTTTCCACAGGACGGATTGACAAAATAGAACCACTTGATTTTGCAGATGCACCAGGCCGAGCACGACGCATAGTACAACACGGGGATATCATCTGGTCAACTGTCCGTCCAAATCGCAGGTCGTACAGTATTATTTTTGATCCACTACCAAATATGATAGTGTCAACCGGATTTGCGGTTATCACTGCTTTTGAGGTTCCCTATACTTACCTGTACTATGCCGTGACAACTGATGAATTTGCTGGCTATCTTACCAACAATGCCACTGGATCAGCATACCCTGCGGTCAATGCTGCGGATTTCGAGAAGGCAACAATTTTGTTACCGCCTAAACAGCTTACTGACTCGTTCCAAAACATTGTTGAAAATATATTTGGCCTTAAGCACAACCTATCGGCCAAAAACACCACCCTCCGCCAAACCCGCGACCTGCTCCTGCCCCGGTTCATCTCCGGGGAGGTGGACGTGTCGGGGTTGGAGATGGCTATGGCAGGGATAGAACACGGATGACACGGAGGCAATGGATGAGCACAGATGTGAAGAGAGCATTCGGTAATTGATTTCAAAGTGAGGCAAGCGAGGCGAGTAGGGGCGAGGCAACATTTAATTCATAGAACCAGAATTGACAATGAAAAAGTAACTTCCGGTGCGACAACCTCATAGAGCATCCAACCACGTAAAACGTAAAGCGTAAAACGTAAAAGTGAGCCGTAGATAAGTCATTACGCTTCACGTTTTACGTCACTTGCCCTGTGGGTTCACGAGTTGGCTAGCGACATCAAGCGGAAGTTACTTTTTGCCCCGCTGGCAAGCCAAATTCTGGTTTGATGAGAGTCATTACGCTTCACGTTTTACGTTTTACGAGTTGGCTAGCGACATCAAGCGGAAGTTACTTTTTGCCCCGCTGGCAAGCCAATTCTGGTTTGATATAATTATCAGGTAATTGGCTGTGACCAGAGGTGTTCCAGAGGAGGTGATTTATAGTCTGGCTAAGAATATTCAACGTTTGGCATGCTTTTAATCATTTGTTACTCTCGCTGCTGTTGGGAGGGCTGGCCCTGTTCATTGCCCTGGTGGCCCTCACCGTCATCAGGGCCCCTGGCCGGGCCGTCGCGGCGGCGCCGGCCGTGCCTGGCCTGGCCGGCTCAACGATGCTTGTGACCTTCACCCTGGACGATTTCGATGATCCTAAGCGCGACTCCGGCTCGAGCCCCATCATCCCCCGGCCGCCTAATGATTTCTTTGCCAACCAGTCCCCCTATACTATCGACGGTACGGGCGCTGTGATGACCCCCTTGCCCTCACCTGTCCCTACACCTATTCCTGCTATCTGACTCTGGCCTACGATGTCTCGGCCCAACCTGCCAGCGAGGGGGGCTACGTGGAAGAGCTGGCCTACTCGTACACCTATGACGGCGGAGACCCGTCAACCTGGAAGCTGCGGGACATGAGTGCATGTACCGCCTTTCGCTTTCGGGTTCGCGGTGATACGGTATTACCCTATACCAGCCAATTTGAGGTCGAGTTTGTCGGTCACAATTGGGGTGTAAAGGATCACTATCTCGTCACCGGCCTGAGCAGCAACTGGCAAGATGTTACCATTCCCCTGGCCAGCCTGACCAACGTGGATCTGGCCCAACTGAAACATATCGCCATCCGTCTGCAAAACAGTCAAGTCACTGCACCGGCCGGCGTGCTTCACTTTGACGATTTCGCCTTCACCGGCTGTAGCTTTGCCGGCAACCTGTTGGATCTCCTGGAACGCCAGGCCTTCTATTACTTCTGGGAGACTCGCCATCCCGATACCGACTTTGTGCCCGACCGAGCGATTAATCCCTTTTATGGCAACAAAATGAGCAGCATTGCCGGAATCGGCTTTGAGTTAGCCGCCTTTGGCACCGGGGCCGAGCGGGGCTGGATTTCCCGCGCCGAGGCAGCAGAGGCCACCCGTCAGGTGTTGAGCAGCTTACAAACGATCTCACAAACAGGCAGCATCACTCAGGGCACGCACCACGGCTTTTTCTACCACTTTGTTGACATCGACACGGGCCTGCGTCACTCCGACAGCGAACTATCGACGATTGACACCGCCCTGTTGATGGCTGGAGTATTGTTTACCCGGCAATATTTCGACGGCTCCAATAATGTAGAGATAGAAATACGCAATTTGGCCGATCAGCTATTTAATGCGGTCGAGTGGGATTGGATATTGCGAACGGACCCGCTACCGATCACAAAAACAAATCAATTCTATCTGTCCTGGAAGCCGGAGATGACGGGCACTTACAATTTTCCTGAACCGGGTGGGGGATTTTTCGACGGCACGCCAGGCAACCCGACCACCTGGGACTACTACACCGACGAAATCTTATTGATCAATTTGCTGGCGATCGGATCACCCACCCATCCGGTGCCTGCCGATACCTTCGGGGCCTGGCGGCGCGAACCGGGTACGTACGATGGGTACACCCTTTATACATCCTGGTTTGGCCAACTCTTTGCCCATTTTATTGGACAGGGTTGGCTGGATTTGCGCTATGTGACCGACCCGAACCAATCTATCAATTGGTTCCAAAACTCAAAACAGGCGGCCCTGGCCAATCGCCAATTCGTTATAGATCAAGCCATTACCTATACCACTTACTCCTCGCAAAGCTGGGGGTTATCCCCTGGCCTTGGCCCCCCGGCAGACCCGCTGGAGCCGGGCTGGGGTGGAGTGGGCGTCTATAGAACCTATGCCGGTCTGCCCAAAGGCGAGCCAATTCCACCCCCGCCGAATCACGATGGCACCGTAACCCCTTACGCCGCTGCCGGCAGCATTGTGTTCCTGGGCCCTAATACTGCCAATAACGAGGCTTACCAGGCCCTGAACCACTGGTATGAAACTCAGCCTCGGCTGTGGGGACTGTACGGTTTCCGCGATGGGTTCAACCTGGGGAAAAAAGCGGACGATCCGACCGGCACCGATCCCAAAGACGATTGGTTTGCGCACGACTATCTTGGCCTGGACCAGGGGATGACCCTGCTGGCTATTGAAAATTACCAATCCAACTTCGTCTGGAACGTCATGAACCGTGATCCGGTGATCATTCGAGCAAAGTGTGCTGTATTTGGATGTTGCGGTTATCTGCCGGTCATATTCAAGAATTAGAATGGGGGATAGCCAGAGACAAGCCCTCATCCTCCGGCATTGCACGAACACTTGCACCTGCGCCGCAAGTGCAGGTGTTAACACGAATTGAAATCAAGAAATTAGTGAAAATTCGGGCCATTCGGTGCAAAAAAACAACAAAAGATAGCACCAAATTACCCAAATTGTTCCAAATAAAAAATTAAAAATTAGTGCAATTCGTGTAATTCGGTGCAAAAAAGGACAAAGGCAATGCCCTACAACCCAGACTCCGAAGACGCCCTTGAATTAGCCACCATGGAGCTGTTCGAGTCGCTGGGCTGGCAGACGGTCCGCGCCTTTGAAGAAGCCTTCAGCCCGGAGGCGGCCACGGCCACAAAACCCTACCTGGGCCGGGCCAGCCAGAGCGAGGTCGTGCTGCGTGAGCCATTGCAGCAGGCCCTGGTCAAGCTCAACCCTGATCTCCCCCTCGAAGCGCTCGACCAAGCCATCGACGAACTAACCCGCAGCCGGGCGGCCATGAGCCTGGCCCGGGCCAACCGGGAGATCTACCACCTGCTCAAAAACGGGGTCAAAGTGCCCTACCGGGACGAAAAGAACGAGCCCCAACTGGCCACCGTCCGGCTCATCGACTGGCAGCGCCCCGACCACAACGACTTTTTGCTGGTCTCCCAGTTATGGATCACCGGCGACATCTACACCCGCCGGGCCGACCTGGTCGGTTTTGTCAACGGCCTGCCCCTGCTCTTTATCGAACTCAAAGCCTCGCACGTCAATGCTAAACAGGCCTACGATCACAACTTCACCGATTACAAAGACACGATCAGCCCCATCTTCTGGTACAACGGGCTGGTTATCCTGTCTAACGGCGACGAGGCCCGGGTGGGCAGCGTCACCGCCCCCTGGGAGCATTTTGCTGAGTGGAAACGCATCAACGACGAGGGGGAGGCCGGGGTGATTGACCTGGAGACCACCCTGCGGGCCACCTGTCCCCCGGCCCGCCTGCTGGACCTGTTGGAAAACTTCACCCTGTTTGCCGAAAGTGAAGGCGGCCTGAATAAGCTGGTCGGCAAAAATCACCAATACCTGGGCGTCAACAACGCCGTGGGCGCCGTCGAGCATATCACGGCCAACCAGGGCCGGCTGGGGGTTTTCTGGCACACCCAGGGCAGTGGCAAAAGTTACTCCATGATCTTTTTTGCCCAAAAGGTGCTGCGCAAGCTGCCCGGCAACTGGACCTTTGTGGTCATCACCGACCGCAAAGAGTTAGACGGCCAGATTTATAAGACCTTTGCCCGGGCCGGGGTGGTCACCGAGCCGGAAAAGCGGGTCCGGGCCCAGAGCGGCGAACACCTGGAGCAACTACTCACAGAGGACCATCGCTACGTCTTCACCCTGATCCACAAATTCAACCAAACCCCGGAGCAGCCCTACAGCCGGCGGGAGGACATTGTGGTCATGGTGGACGAGGCCCACCGCACCCAGTACGACATCCTGGCCCTCAATATGCGCCTGGCCCTGCCCCAGGCCGCCTTTATCGCCTTTACCGGTACCCCCCTCATTGCCGGCGAGGAGCGGACCAAAGAGGTCTTTGGCGACTACGTCAGCATCTACAACTTCAAGCAGTCCATGGATGACCAGGCCACCGTGCCCCTCTACTACGAAAACCGTATTCCCGAGCTGCAAATCATCAACGACCGCTTTAACCCCGATATTGAGCGGGTGTTGGAAGCGGCCGCCCTCAGCGATGAAGAAGAGGCCAGGCTGGAGCAGCTATTCCAGAACGAATACCACCTGATCACCCGCCGGGGCCGGCTGAAACGGGTGGCCCGGGACATTGTGGAGCATTTCATCGGCCGGGAGTACCGGGGCAAAGCCATGGTGGTC
The DNA here is from genome assembly GCA_034409055.1 of Anaerolineae bacterium. GTDB lineage: Bacteria > Chloroflexota > Anaerolineae > 4572-78 > J111 > DAOUMU01. Next base: position 22,434 of record DAOUMU010000526.1, on the reverse strand, counting down.
TCCATCGACAAGCTGACCGCCGTCAAAATGTACGACCTGGTCCAGCACTACTGGCAGCAAAAGCTGGCTCAACTGCGGGCCCAACTGGCCACCTGCGACCCGATAGAGCAGCCCGAGCTGGAGGGTCAGATCGCCTTTATGGCAGAAACCGACATGGCCGTGGTCGTCTCCCAGGAGCAGAACGAAATCCAGAAGTTCAGAGAAAAAGGGCTGGATATTGCACCCCACCGCCGCCGCATGGTCAATGAGGATTTAGAGGAAAAGTTCAAAGACCCGGAGGACCCCTTCCGGCTGGTCTTTGTTTGTGCTATGTGGATGACCGGCTTTGACGTGCCCACCTGCTCCACCATCTACCTGGACAAACCGATGCGCAACCACACCCTCATGCAGACCATCGCCCGGGCCAACCGCGTTTTTGGGCAGAAAAACAACGGCCTGATTGTCGATTACATCGGCGTCTTCCGCAATCTACAGGAAGCCCTGGCCATCTACGCTGGCGACCGGGCCGGGGAGGGCGAGGACGACACCCCGGTCAAGGACAAGCAGGCCCTGCGGGACCAGCTTGGCCAGGCCATCGACCAGGCGGTCACCTTCTGCGCCGACCAGGGGGTAGATATTGGCCAGATTGCTGCCGAAAAGAACATCTTCCAGCGCACCCGGCTCAAAGCCCAGGCCGAGGACGCCCTGCTGGTCAACGACGCGGTCAAACAGGAATTTTTGGGCCTGGCTGCCACGGTGACCAAGCTCTACAAAGCCATCCTGCCTGACAAGGCCGCCGGACAATACCAACCTGAAGCCGCTGTGCTGGGCTACATCGCCGCCAAAATCAAGTCGCGTCACCCGGAAGTTGACTTACCCGCTGTCGTGGCCGAGGTCGAGGCCGTGTTGGACGAATCGATCACGCCCCGGGATTACATCATTCGGGACATGAGTGAGCCGGTTGTCGAGAGTCGAGCGCCCTATGAGGCCGGTACTCCCTACCTGGTGGACCTGAGCCAGCTTAACTTTGAGGCCCTGGCCGCTCACTTCAAAACCGGCCACCAGCGGACCGAGGTCGAAAAGCTGCGCGGGGCCATTAGCCACAAGCTCAAGCAGATGATCCGCCTGAACCGGCAACGGATGGATTACCAGCAGCATTTCCAGCAGCTAATCGACGCCTACAACAGCGGCTCTCGCAACGTGGAGGAGATGTTTAACGAACTGCTGGCCCTGGTCAAAGTCCTGAATGAAGAAGAACAGCGCCACCTGGCCGAGGGCCTGACCGAAGAGGAACTGGCCCTGTTTGACCTGCTGGTCAACAAGCCGGAGGTGAAGTTGACCCAAAAAGAGCGACAGGCCGTCAAAAAAGCCGTCCGCGAACTGCTGGCCAAGCTCAAAGATAGCCTCCTGACCCTCGACTGGCGCAAACGGCAGCAGACCCAGGCCCAGATTCGCATCACCATCGAGGATGTGCTGGACAAGTTGCTGCCCGAAGTCTACACCGCCGACCTGTTCGAAGCCAAGTGCGAGCTGGTCTACCAGCACGTTTACGAGAACTACTACGGCGAAGAGCGCAGTACGTATAGTTCGATGCCGCTGGCGGTATGAAAAAGTTAGACGTTTTACGCGCCATCGAACTTTTGAGTAAGCAGGTGATGCCCCACTTCGTTGGTGACTGATTTAGCGTCTTGGGTGGCCCCCCCAACCCCTCAGTGGGGGGAGCACTGCCCAAATTCCCCCCTTTGGGGGGCTAGGGGGGCGGCTTAGAACCTACCAATCACCATCAAGCCGCATATATTTAAGCTGCTCCCAGTCAGTGCTTGATGGCCCTTGAAATTTGTCAAACGGCAGTGGCTCCTGTTAGAATTGTCGTCGGTTTGTGGTGGAGGAACGTATGCGGAGTAAAGCGTTGAATTTTAAGCTCGATGGCACCAACCGGGTCACAATCAGGGCGGCAAATATAGAAGATGCGGGGCACATTGCCGGGCTTTGTGATCAATTGGGTTATCCAACGTCTCAGGAGCAGGTGGAAAGCCGTCTCAAATTGATTGAACAGGGTGAGGACCAGGCTGTCTATGTCGCAGAACGTTCCTCAGATGGATACGTTGTGGGCTGGGTACATATGTGTGTTCGTCAGTTAGTGATGGCGGATCGACATACAGAGATAGGGGGGCTTGTTGTAGATGAGGCCTTTCGCCGGTACGGAGTAGGGCGGTTGTTAATGGAGTGGGCTGAAGGGTGGGCACGCGCCAAGGGGTGTGGAATGGTGTATCTCCGGTCTAATATCATCCGTAAGGAGGCACACGCTTTCTACGAGGCGATGGGTTACAGTACCATTAAGACATCGCGAGTGTTTCGGAAGTTTTTATAAGGATATCCAATGGAAAGAGCAGCCTGAAATACAACAAACGCTCTAAGCCCGATATACCCTATGAGCATCAATGAAGAACATATGGATTAAATATCTTCTGGCCGCGCCAGACGGTGCAGCCAAGTCACCTGGTCAAAATCTGCGTCAAAACTGGCAATGGCCGGAATTTCTCGCTCCCGGCAAGCCAGGGCGATGAGAGCATCGTTAAAATTTAGGGTACCTGTTGAAGAACGGATCAGATCAAGTACCTGTAGGTACAAGCGAGGCACGTCGGGTAGAATCCAGGTGATGATGTCATCAGGAACTTCAGTTTTTAATCGATCAAGTAGTCCTTCAATATCGGTTGCCGGACGACCTTTTTCATGCAGTCGCCGGGCAACCACACTGATCGACTCGGTAACAACGCAATCAAAATAGAACAGTTCAGTTTGAGCAGCAATTAGCAATTGATGCAAGGTGACTGCCCGGTCTCGCCACAGGTCTTGAGGATTAATCAAGGCAACCAGGACGGATGAATCAATAGCGACTTTCACGGTTACGCCTCATCATACAGAGCCTCGGTATCAGCCAAAGCATCCCCCTCATACCCTTCAGGCAACAAGTTTACCCAGTCATCTAAACTGGAGGCAGGTACACTAATTGTGGGGTACAGATAGGGAGGCTTTTCTGCTGGCTCCCTTGACTCACTCACCACAGGTCGTCCCTGCTGGGCCTGCTCATACAAAAACTGGACAAATTGCTCAAGTACCACCAGGCTTTCCAACGGCAAGTCATCAAGCAAGGAAAGGATACGTTCTCTGGCCACTCGGACCGGCGTTTGCAACTCGACATTTGTACTCATCGCGGGACACTCCTAACCTCAGCTATTTTCTAACAGTATTTACGCAGTTTGAGGAGTGATGAGGCACGCCTGCGTGTCGCACGGGGCTATCCGGAGCCGTACATGGGCGTGCTAACTCCTCAAACTCAGGTTGAAACAGGACAACTGCGTAAGTACTGTTTAAAAAATCCACTAAACTTCTACCTCATCGCGGACAGTGTAGCACGGAACAGAAGGGGGGGCAAGCAGGGGGTCTGGCAACTTGATCGGCCAAACCTCGCTGCATCCTTCATCTCTCCTCTTTCATCCTTAAATTTACCACTGTCTGTCGTTTAGTTTCGGGATCACCTTCTGTGTTGTTGGCAATGTCAGGCCGCCCGGGCTGTGGTTGCTCGTCCAGTCGCTGTAAAATGTTATCCTTGACCCGCTCCGGCACGGTGATATGGCTCAGGCCAAATTCATTTTCGGCAATGTCGAGTAAAATTTCGGTGGGCGAGTCGTCAGGGCCAATATTGTAAACCCGTTCTTTGAAAACGGCAGCAATTTGGCGGGCTGTTCCTTCGTCCAGGTTATAGTATTTAATTTCTTTCAGGAAATAATGAATAATGTTCCAACCGCTTAACGGCCCAAGCAGGACCTCCGACTCGCTCACCCCAAACTGATCCAGGGAAAAGACTTCATAGGTAGCGGTATGGTTCAGCATGGCCTTTTGATGCACCCCGGCCGTGTGGGTACGGTTAGTCAGGCTGACCGGCTCTTTAGAAGGCACCAATTTTTTGAGCTTAGAGGCAAACATCACGTTGATGGGGTAAGACCCCCGCAAATGGTACCCTTCCAGGTGGTCGTATGCTTTGTCAATGTATAGATTGAACAACAGCGCCGTCATAGAAGTAATGCCCGACCGTTCGCCAACACCCAGGAGCGTTGTCTGGAGGTAGCGCATTCCATTTTTAGCTGCTTCCAGGGCATTGATCACCCCAAAGCCACGATCATCATGAAAATGGCCTTCAAACTCCATGTTCGGATAACGCTGTTGCAAGACTTTCAGGCGGCGCACCACCGAGGTCGGGGTGGCCACCCCGACCGTATCGGGGGTCCCGAGGCGATCGACCAGGGGGGCTATTTCATCGTAAACCCGAAAGAGGTTGGTTTCGGGAGTCCGGAAGGCATCCTCACCGCTAAAGCGCAAGATCAGTTCGGGATGATGGCTCCGCACCTCTTCCAGCAAGGAGCGCGTATTCCGGATAATGGTATCCAAATCTTTGCCGTGACTATATGTACGGGAGGTGTCAGACAGGCCGATATAGAAATTTAAGCCGTCGGCGCCGGCCTCAATGGCCGAGGCCACGTCGTCGGGATGGCAGCGCACGTGGGCCAGTAAAAAGGTGTAACCCTTCTGCATAATCAATTCATCCCGCACTGCCTTGATAGCCGCAAAGTCGTCTCGTTCCTGGGGACTGACAATCGGCGCAAAAAGTTCGATAAATTTTACCCCGTACACGATCAGGGCCCGGACAATCTCCATCTTATCATTTTGATTGAAGAAATATTTGTAATGATCGTGCAATAACGAGGTTTGCGAGCCTTCGCGCAGAGTTGTATCAATCAATTCCAGGGGACGGGGTTGATAATGCTTAAATTGAAACGGGCTTGAAACTGTCATTTCCCTCCTTGTCCTACCACCCTTTTTGTCGCCGACCCAGCGCCCGGTCCATCTGGCGACGATCATCCCGCTCCCGCATGGCCTGGCGTTTATCATATAATTTCTTACCCCGGGCCAGGCCTAATTCTACTTTGGCCCGCCTATTTTTTAGATAAAGTCGGAGGGGAACCAAAGTCAGGCCCTTTTCCTGCAATTTCCCAACCAGGCGGTTAATTTCCCGGCGATGCATGAGCAATTTACGATCACGGCGCGGTTCGTGATTGTCATGACTGGCTTGTTTATAGGCCGCAATGTGAACATTGATCAACCACAGCTCATTATCACGAACGATGGCATAACTGTCCCTTAAATTGACTTGCCCGGCTCGAATGGATTTTATCTCGCTACCGGTCAAAACCAGGCCGGCCTCAAACGTATCTTCAATCAGATAATCGTGCCGCGCTTTCCGATTCGTGGCAATTACTTTTTCATTCGTCATTCGTCATTCGCCTATTCACCCACACTTGCCCTGCCTGTGCCCGCTCTTTAGGTATGGGTTCGCCTATTCGCCTATTCGCCATTCGCTTGTTCGCCATTCAAGAACTTGATCGCTTCATCTAACTGCGGATCACGTTCCAGTTCAAGGTCTTCAATGGTCATCTCGATGATAATATCGGGGGTAATGCCCTCGTCTCGGATCTGTCGCCCCGAGGGAGTCAGCCACTCGGCAATGGTTACCCGGAGTTCAGAACCATCAGACAGGCTGTGGGGTAATTGCACCGTACCTTTGCCAAAGGTGGCCTCGCCAATAATCGTCCCCCGGTGATGATCTTGGATCGCTCCGGCCACAATCTCGCTGGCACTGGCGCTGCCACCGTTAACCAGTACCACCAACGGTACGTCGACAGCGGCCTGTTGGCCGGGTTGTACAGTGAACGCTTTTTCCTCATTCCCCTTTAATTTTTCAATAACAACGGTCCCATCCTTTAAAAAGAGGCTACTCACGGTCACAGCCTCTGACAACAAACCGCCCGGATTGCTACGCAAATCAAAAATAAGGGTCGTTGCCCCTTGCTCAAACAAATCTTCGACGGCCTCGGTAATTTTTTCGGCTGCGCCTTTACTAAACTGGGTCAGTTGCACGTAGCCAATGTTGCCCGGTGCGTCCAGCATTTCCGATTGGACGACTTCAATCTCAATCTTGGCCCGAATAATCGGGACATCAAATGGTTTAAGTTCGCCCTCCCGAAAAATCGTCAGTACAACCTCGGAACCGGCCGGACCACGGATGAGTAAAACTGATTCATACAGGCTGAGCCCCTCAATCGATTCGCCATCCACGGCTAGCACAAAATCACCCGGACGAAGACCGGCATCAAAGGCGGGCCGGCCGGGGAAGGTATCGGCAATCATCAAGCGACCCGCTTCATCCAGCCGGATCGTGGCTCCAATCCCTTCGAAACTACCACTGATATTTTCGCTCATAACGGCGGCCCGGGTTGGATCAATAAAAGCGGTGTGAGGATCACCCAGGGAAGCCACCATGCCCCGAATAGCGCCATACACCCGCTCTGTATCGGCCGGAAATTCGCCGTAAAATTGATCATCTAAAAATGACCAGGCTTCCCAAAAAGTGGTAAATTCTGGTGGGACCTCCTCCTCCGTTATGCCTGTCTGGGCATTCGCGCCCGTTGTGGCCGGAAAAGGGAGGGTCGTAACAGAGGATTGCGCCTGAGCCGGCGCATAGAAATTGGCATAAAAAACCATGCCGGCCACAAAGGAACCAATAACCAGCATACTGGCCGCAATAAATATAAGAGAAAATTTAACCACTTGCCTCATATCAAAACCTACTCTCCATTCTGTAAAAAGCTAATGGCCCGTTCCAGTTGCGGATCATGGCCATTGTTCCGATCTTCTTCGGTAAACAACACCTCAATGTCAGGCGTTAAACCAACCCCGTCGATGGCGTTGCCCTCAGGCGTAAACCATTTGGCCACCGTCACGTGCAGGCGAGAATTATCAGATAATTCATAAATTAACTGTACGCTGCCCTTGCCAAAAGTTTTTTCACCAATCAGCGTGCTTCGTTTATAATCTTGCAGGGCCCCGGCCACAATCTCACTGGCACTGGCCGTGCCCCCGTCTACCAATACCACTAAAGATTGATCCAGGGCTTTGCCGCTACCGCGTACATTATACACTCGCTCACCCTCACTTTTGCGATCTTCACGCAGTACGATACCATCTCGCAAAAATTGGCTGGCGATATCCACGGCTGCTTCCAGTAATCCGCCGCCATTGCCCCGTAAATCCAGAATATAAGCTTTAGCACCCTGCCCGGTTAATTCGTCAAAAGCCTGGCTTAACTCTTCATTGCTACGCTCGGTGAAAGAAGTAAGCTGAAGATAACCGATAGTAGGATCCTCTTCTAATAGGCGCCAATGAGCACTCGGCGTTTCGATAATAGCCCGAACAACGGTTATATCAATCGGTTCTTCAACCCCTGCCCGCCCCACCGTCAGCACGATCTCGGTCCCCACCTCACCTCGAATCAGCAACACAATTTCATCGGTGGACATCTCTGGCAAAATGGGCTTACCATCCACGGCGACCAGAATATCATCCTTTTCCAGGCCAGCTTCTTCGGCCGGTTGGTCACGCATAGGTTCCAGAATGACCCGGCCCTGCTCATCACGGCGCACAAAAGCGCCGATGCCCCCAAATTGACCTTCTAATTGGGCCTTCTCCTGAGCAGCCGGTTCCGGCTCGATAAAAATTGTATAAGGGTCGTTCAGTGTGGCCAGAGCGCCTCTAATCGCCCCATAGGTTGAGGCAGGTTCTGCGGGGACTTGGCCATAGAATTGTTCCTCAATCCGATGCCAGACTTCCCAGTATAGGGAAAATGACTCGGTTTCTACTTCGGTCGGTTCATCATCAACCATAAAGTCACGGAAAGCGTATCCCACCCCGGCTCCACTAGTGAAAACAACAACGGACACTACTGTGGTTAAAACTATTCTGATTATCGTTTGCATAAATGAGCCCTGTCTCTTCCCACTGTTTAAGGATGTAGGATTTCAAAGTCGGAATTTAAATTGTAGCACGGATACAAAGGTGGGGCAAAACAATAAAACTGTAACTGGCGCATCCCCATGCGCCAGCGGCAGGACATAGGGATGCCTGGCCTACGTTTTCTAGGCAGTACTCAGTGTAAAACTGTAGCTGGCGCATCCCCATGCGCCAGCGGCAAGGCATAGCGATGTCTGGCCTACGTTTTGCCCTGGAAACCAGACTAACTTGTGTATATTGCTGGATTGTGGTTAAATCGAGGTTAAACTGTATGGCGAGCGTTAGACCGTTCTTGTTGCAAAACCTTGTAGACGACGCATCCCTATGCGTCTACGGCGGGCATAGGGATGCCCTGGCTACGTTTTGCAACAGAAATCTAGATAGTGAAAGAGGCCAATGAATAGGCTAAATTGGGATCAAGCTGTCCTTAACTTTGAAACAGAAAAGGCGCCGCCCCGCTTTCGACGACTAACCGAGTTTGCCCTGGTAATTGTGGTTGGCCTGACGGGGGTGGGGAAATCAACCGTTTTGGAATTGTTACCTGAAGCCGGTCTAACCTTTACTTTGCTTCCAGATCGTCGGGAAATTACCAACAAAATTATCGCTTGGTTTCAGCGAGAAGCTGGACAAACCCCCAATCTGGTCACCGACCGGGTGGAGCGATTTGAATACACGGCTCGCTACCGGGCTAAATATCCTGGTGGTATAGCCCACGCCTTGAGTCGATTGGCCATTGATCCGGCAACGGCTGCCCCCCCATTAATCTTTGACGGTTTACGCGGTCTGGACGAGGTACAACACGCCGTCACTTATTTTCCTGAAGCCCGTTTTATTGTGCTAGACGCGCCGGATATGGTCCGTCTCAAGCGCTTGCTGAAGCGAGGGGATGTTTCTGATACAACAATCATTCAAACCTCGCTGGTCGGGCACAACTTAATCGCTGCCCTGATGAACATACCAGATATCCGAGCCGTTTTCAACGAAGAGCAATTACGCCAAATTGCCAAAATGGCCCGCGCTGCTCGCATCTCAACCGATACAGTGGTGAAGAATACTACCATTATTGTCGAGGAACGGCGCAATTATGACTCTAGCACAGCCCGGGTCCACCTTACCCATACCTTGCCCCCAAAACAAGTGCTGGTTTTCGACACCACTTCCCAATCTCCCGACGTCGTTGCCCAACGAATTGTCGATTGGCTGGTAACAGGATCATCCTCCCCCCAACCAGGTCCATAACACGTAGGCTACATAAACTACCACCAGTGCCCAGCCCTCTTTGCGACTCAACAGGCGCCCGGTCGAGAGGAAGATAAATAGAAGCAGAACGGTACCCAGCAAAATAATCGTGGCCAGCCACAAATTCTCGGTTCCAACGTGGATGGTTGGGGAACGGAAAAGGAGCACAATCAGCCAGGGCAGGCCCAGGCCGACCAAAATATCAAAAATGTTTGAGCCAACCGCATTGGCCACGGCCATTTCCCCCCGTCCCTGCCGGGCAACAATAATCGACGAGAGCAGATCCGGCACCGACGTACCGCCGGCCAGGATGGTTAAAGCCACAATGACCGGAGGCACCCCCACCGTTTCGGCAAAGAGCACGGCACTGTCCACCAACACCCAGCTAATCCCGGCCACAAATAGAATAGAGACGAAAAATGCCCGGAGATAAGCTTTTCGAGGGTCGCCTGTCAAAAAACCGAGGCCCGTTTCAATGACACTGCTGATTTTATGATAGAAAGCCGGATTCTGGCGATGGTCTTGAAACCCGGTTTCAATCATCTGAACCTTTTCCAACTCCTCTGCCTCCACAAAGTGATGCCATTGAAACAGGAGATAAATGTAAACCAGGTAAAGCCCTAAAAAAGCCAGGGCCTCAAGCAGGCTGATAGTCCCATCTGCAAATGAAATCAGCAGTAAAACGATGCTGCCTACATAAACGGCACAGTCACGAACTATCACCTGCCAGGTCACCTTAGCCGGCCTGGCAATGGCCGACAGGCCGGTAATGACCAAAATATTAAACACCGCCGAACCGACAATAGTGCCAATCCCCACATCGCTGTGCGCTCCCCCTTCTTTGAACAAGGAGAAAAGGGCAATCGCCAGTTCCGGCGCGGACGAGCCCATCGCCATGAGGGAAGCACCGGCCACATTACCCGGCAATTTCCATTTTTTGGATATTTGATCCAGACTTTCGATAAAAAATTCGTCGGTAATAATTGATAATAAGTAAATGGCCAGAGCCATAATGATTAAGTTGACAACTGCTGTACCCATACTTGCTCCAATCATCATAAATTTAGAACGAATCACCTATTTTGACGCTCCCCCCTAGCTGGCGTACAATAGACGGCTGTTTGGAGGATAGTCATTAATGACCGTACGATCGCAACCTGATCCCCCCCCCATTATTAGCCTGACCACCGACTTTGGACAAAAAGACGGCTATGTGGGGGCCATGCAGGGCGTGATTTTAACCATCTGCCCTACAGCAAACCTGAGTGCTTTATCCCATGACATCCCTCCCCAGGACATTCACACGGCGGCTTTTGTATTATACCAGGCTTTTAGCTACTATCCAGCTCAGGCCATCCACTGCGTAGTGGTTGATCCCGGCGTTGGCAGCCAGCGCCGGGCCATTGCCATACGTACCACCCACGGCATTTTCGTCGGGCCGGACAACGGCGTGTTTAGCCTGATATTAAGTGCCGGACAGATCAACGTGCTGGAAGCCGTTACCTTGACCAATCCTGATTATCAACTACCCGGGGTGAGCACCACGTTTCATGGGCGCGACATTTTTGCGCCAGCAGCCGCACACATCGCCAATGGCGTACCCCTGAGTGAATTTGGTCCGCCGGTTACCAACCTGGTTCAATTAGAGTTTGGCTCCAGAAACCAATCGATAGCCCAGGACGGCGAAAGCCGGATCATATACATCGATCGCTTTGGCAACTTGATCCTGGATATCACCCCCCATCACATTGATGATAAGATAAACGTTACCTTTACCATCGGCAATAAAATCATCAAATCGCTCAGCCAAACGTTTGCCGATGTAGAAGAAGGTCAGTTACTGGCCTACACCGGCAGCACGCGCAATCACATCGAAATAGCCATTCGCAACGGCAACGCTGCCCAAGCCTTAGACCTACAATTGGGTGACGTGGTTAAGGTAAGTATGCGTAACTTGATTACTAAACTTTGAACGCTACAGATTACAGACCTATGGATGCATTTATTATCGAAGGAAAAGCACCACTGAATGGGGTTGTTATCCCCAGTGGCAATAAAAACGCAGCCTTTCCCCTCATTTCGGCTGCCTTGCTCACCGACCAACCGGTGATTCTACACAACCTGCCCAACATTGGGGATGTACGGACGATGTTCAATATTGTAGAAGATTTGGGTGTCGAAGTGACTCGCCACGATGCCCACAATGTAACCCTACGCGCAGGAACCCTTCGTAAGACTACTCCCGATCCGGCTCGTTTTGCCAAAATGCGAGGGGCCCTGGTACTGATGGGCTCACTCCTGGCCCGGGAGGGCGAGGTAAAACTCAGCCAGCCAGGTGGTGACCAGATTGGCCGGCGACGGGTTGACACCCACATTCTGGCCTTACAATCACTCGGAGTCAATTTTAAATATAACGGCGAATTTGTTTTGACGGCCTCTCACCTACGCGGTCAAGACATTTTGCTGGATGAGGCCAGTGTGACCGCTACAGAAAATACCATTCTGGCGGCGGTGCAAGCCGAAGGAACGACCATCATCCGTAACGCCGCCTCGGAACCACACATCCAGGATTTGTGCTTGATGCTCAATCAAATGGGAGCGCATATTGAAGGCATTGGCTCAAATACCCTCACTATTCACGGCGTTAAATCGCTGGGTGGGGCAGAGTTTACGCTTGGCTCCGATTATTTAGAAGTAGGCAGCTTTATGGCCCTCTCTGCCGTCACCGAGGGCGAAATTTTGATTAAAAATGCCGTGCCTGAACATCTGCGGATGACGCTGATGGTTTATGATCGACTGGGCATCGTTCCTGAAATTCGTGGCAACGATATTTTCCTGCCCGACAACCAGTTAATGGTGGTGATGCCCGATATAGGCAACGCCATTCCCACAATTGATGATGCGCCCTGGCCTGCTTTTCCGGCCGATATGATGAGCGTAACCCTGGTGGCAGCCACCCAGGCTACCGGCACGGTTCTTTTCCACGAAAAAATGTATGAGAGTCGCCTTTACTTCGTTGATCGCCTCATCAGTATGGGCGCCCGTATTGTGCTGTGCGACCCACATCGAGCCCTGGTGCAAGGTCCCAGCATGCTACGCGGTGACCGGCAGGGCATTTCCAGCCCGGACATCCGGGCTGGCATCGCCTTATTGATCGCCGCTCTTTGCGCAGAGGGCAAAACCATCATTCGCAACATCGGTCAGATTGATCGCGGCTACGAAAATATTGAAGGCAAATTACTTGAGCTGGGCGCCAAAATCAAACGAATAAGCGATTAAGGTCATTATTATTCGCCATTCGCTTCACTTGCCCTGCCTGTGCCCGCTTTTTGGGTATGGGTTCACTCATTCACCACTCAGCTCATCATATAAGAACTCGACATTGGCCCGGTGCAGGTCCTGGACCAGGCCATTTAATGGGATCCGGCTTTTACCGCATTTATCGATGGTTAACTTGTTGAGTACTTTTTTGCTGGCACCTTTTTCGACGAGTTCAGCTACTTTTCGCTCGAGAACTTCTAAATACCGAATACTTGATTCAATCGCCCCTGGAATCTCACCCCGCAGCAATACTTCGCCATGTCCCTGCACAATACTATCCAGGTTGTATCGCCTCAAAAAATCGAGTGACTTTTTAAATTCGTGCCGGTCTCCCCAGACAAAATAAGGGACCGGCATGACCGTATCAGCCGCGATCAGCACTTTATCTTCCCGCACGTAAGCCACAATTGAGTCGGCCGTATGACCAGGCGTCAGGGCCATCTCGACAGATTTATTCCCAACGTGCAAGACCATCTCCCCATCTTCAAAAACAACCTCAGGGATACGTAGTTCGACTTCTTCAAGCAAGGGCGTGGTTTCTTTAGACTCTTCCAGAACGGCCTGACCAAACTCCCGCAGAGCCTCCTGACAGCGTTTATGGCAAACCAGTTCCACCGAGTCATCAAAAAGATAGCTTCCATTCGTATGGTCACCATGCCAGTGGGTATTCACCAAATATTTAATAGGTCCCTGGCCCAAGCTTTTAATATGTTCGATCATTTCCCACGTTTCCTGGGGAAAAGGTAAAGTATCTATGACCACTATGCCTTCTCTGGTCACGACTGCTGAGGCAGTCACCTGGGCATAAAGGCTGCTGGTAAAAACGTAGATGTCATCAGATACGCGCTCACGCCGCACGAGGAAAGCCTCCCAAACATAAAAGCTAAAGGTATAACAAGTCAAGCATATCACAAACAGAAGGGCAGGTCAAGGATTTTTCCAATGAGAATGGAATTCGGTTTAGGGCAGATTACGACCGCTTGATGTACCGCTCTGTATACGCCCGGCCCCAAGCTTCAATTCGTTTACTCTGGCTAAAGCCAATGATGACTATCAATACTACCACGGCCATTAGCAAAGCCAACCAGGTCAGGGGTAAATCAATCACACTGTCCCCCGTCCACACAATTAACACCGTAAAGGGGCCGCGGCTGGTCAAAATAGCCAGGGCAAACGTGCTCAAGCGAATTTTACTCAAACCGGCAAAAAAATAGGGAATATCCCCCAGCGGAATGAGCAAGATAATCCACCAGGTCCAGAAGGAGTCGATGTGAGCCACCTGGCCCCAATGCTCTAATTCTTCTTTGCCTATTCGCCTCTCCAACCAGGGCCGGCCCAGACGACGTCCCAACCAGGCCGCCAGCGTTCCTCCGGTGGTCAAACCGGCCACGGTGTAAATCGAGCCGGGGATGAGGCCAAACAGAATCCCCCCCCAAACCTGAACCGGATAGCCCGGAATCGGGGCCACCACAATCTGAGTCACATTGAGCAAGTAAAAGGCCAGCGGGGCTAACGGTCCCAGTTGTTCAATCCAGTCCCGGATCACGGCCGGCTCTGTGCCCACCCGCGACAACGGCACCCACAAAGCAGCCAGCACAGCAACGACCAGGAAGCCTCCCAACCAGGGGAGCCACTCCTTATTTGGTTTGTATAGTTTTGGCGGAATTTTTGACACTTACCCTGTAGACTTGCTAGCGTATACCCGCCATTGTACCATTACCCCCTCACTATCGCCAATATAGATAGGTTCACAAATTATTGCCCAGATATTCAGAAAAGAGTATACTTGCAGCAGCTATTCTCAAAATTGGCTTCACTGTGGCAGGATAACCGATGCCGTGATCGATGTAATAAAACCGGAATTTCTTTTTCTAAAACAGGAAGAGGTCATTACCAGCGGCGTTTTAGACATGAGTTTGGCCCTCCAGGACGTCGAGCGAGCCTTTCTGATGCATGGCCGGGGCGAGATCAGACAACCTAACAAGACCGTCATCGAGTTTCCCGACCCGGAAACAGGCCACCGCCGCTATCTCACTGTGTCGATGCCCGCCTACATCGGTGGGGAGATTAACAGGGCCGGCATCAAATGGGCGGCCGAATCGATGGATAACGCGCGCCGTGGTGATCTGCCGTATGGGATGGATCTGATCATCCTGCACGACCTTGAGCGGGCCCATCCTGTGGCCATCATGGATGGCACGCTCATCACCGCCATACGGACCGGGGCCGCTGCCGGTGTGGCCGCCAAGTATCTGGCTCGCCAGGGCGCGCAGGTGGCCGGGTTTGTCGGGGCCGGAGTCATCGGCCGCACCACCCTGGAGGCCATAGGCCTGGCTGTGCCCGGGTTAAAAGAATTCAGAATATTCGATTTGAAGCAAGAAAAGGCCGCAGCCCTGGCCGCAGATTTTTCGGATCGGTGGAACATTCAAGTGGTCGGGAGCGTGCCAGAGGCGGTCGAAGGGGCCGACGTGGTGGCTACGATGACCACCACGCGTGAACCTTTTGTCCAGGCAGACTGGCTGAAAGAAGGTTGTTTCCTGGCGGCAATGGGCAAAAATGAAGTCGAAGCCAAAGCCTTGCTCGAGGCCGATTTGCTGGTGGTGGATGAATGGGAGCAGTTTAAGCATTACCAGCCTGCCATCCTGGCCCAAATTTACTCAGATGGCCGCTTGCAGGACGGCGATGTGGTTAACTTGCGCGAGATTATGCTACAACGAGCCCCAGGCCGCACCGGCCCGCATGATCGGATCCATTTTCTCTCGTTCGGTTTGGCCTGCGAAGACCTGGTAGTAGCCGAGCGAATTTACCAACAGGCCAAGTCAATGGGCTTGGGGCGATTATTGTCCCTGTGGGATCAACCAAGGCTGCTATGATATAATCATAGTAGGGACTGGTGACATTTATCGTAAATAATAGGGACAAACATCACTTTTCTACAGCGACCTTTGACTTTATATTAGCTTCGCAACAAAAAATGAGGGGAGAAGTTGTTACGGTGAAACGCACTCAAATTGTGTGGATGGTGGTAGTCACCACGATCCTGTTGTTCCTGGGGGGATGCGGTGCTGAAGAGAGGCAGCCTCCGCCCACGCCAGTGCCTGCTGAGAGTGATGCCACGTCAGCCTCGCAGATTGCCAGGGGCGATTCAACAGAAGTCCTGTTGGGCGCCACGGCAGTGCCCACCCCTATTCCGGCCACAGGCACGCCCACGCCCAAGCCTTTACCGCCTACCCCTACCCCCCGCCCCACCCTCACCCCGGTCCAAGAACAAGAAGAGGCAAAGACAGAGGCTGAGGCTGGGGTAGAGGTAGAGACGAAACCATTGACAGAACTGGTGGAGATCCCGGGTGGCCCCTTTACGATGGGACGTGACGGCGGTTCTGACGACGAAGGCCCGGCTCACGAGGTTGATTTGCCCACTTTCTACATCGAGATATTTGAAGTGACCAACGCCCAGTTCGCTGCATTTGTGGCAGATACGAGCTACGTCACGGATGCCGAGCAGGGCGGCGGCTCTGGTTGGCGGGCCTATGCGGAGGGTAAGGACAATCACCCGGTGGTCAAGATAAGCTGGAACGATGCCAAAGCCTACTGCGAATGGGCGGAACGTCGCCTGCCGACAGAAGCAGAATGGGAGAAGGCCGCCCGGGGCTCAGAAGGCTTACTCTATCCTTGGGGGAATGAGTGGGACCCGGCCAGGGCCAACGTCAAAGAAGCAGGCTACCGGGGCACCACCTCGGTCGGCACCTTTGCCGACGGGGCCAGCCCCTACGGCCTGTTCGATATGGGGGGTAATGTCTGGGAGTGGACGGCAGACTGGTATCAGCCCTATCCCGGCAACACCGTCCCCGATCCATTTTACGGGGAGGAGTTCAGGGTGCTCAGAGGTGGAGGTTGGTTTGACGAACCGGATCAAGTCCTGGCCACCAACCGTTCCAGTACCTCACCAACAGCCGCCAACGACGACATAGGTTTCCGCTGTGCCAGCGACGAGCAAAATTAAACAAGGAGAGGAGGGATGCCCGGCAACAAACAAGCTGATGATAAAACGAATAAAGAGGATAAATTAAAAAGTATGAGTAGGAGGAGTTAGCAAAATGACCAAAAAATTAATTCATCTTTTTATTGTGACCAGCTTACTGCTGCTTTTGGTGCCAGCAGTAGCTCTGGCCCAGGAAGGTGGCGAGCTAAAAGGCCAGGAGTATACCATCCAAAAGGACGATTGGCTCTCCAAACTGGCCGACAAATATTTGGGCAACATGTTTGCCTACGACGCCATTGTTGATGCCACTAACAAGATGGCCGCACAAGATTCCAAATTCCACGTGATTGAAAACCCGGACCTGATTGAGCCGGGTTGGGTCATCTGGGTCCCCGAAGCAACCGAGGGACCGGCCAAGGGTTACTTCGGCACGATCGAGCAGCGAGGTACGCTCATCGTCGGCACGTCGGCTGACTATCTGCCTTTCGAAGGCGTGGACGAAGCCGGCAACTTCATCGGCTTCGACATGGACCTCATCCGGGAAATCGGCACACGGTTGGGGCTGGAAGTCGAGATAAAGGATATGGCCTTTGATGTGCTCATCGCGGCCGTGCAGGAGAAGAAGATCGATGCCGCCATCGCCGCCATCCAATACACCCCGGCGCGTGACGAAGCGGTGGATTTCTCCATCCCCTATAACTATATCTTTGACTCCTTCCTGGTTGGGGCCAACTCGGATATCGTCATCAACCAGGCAGCGGATATCGCCCCCTACATGGTTGGTGTACAAACCGGAACAACTCACGAGGCCTGGGTACTAAAAAACCTGATCGAACCCGGCCTGATGTCTGAGGATCAAGTGTTCCGCTATGAGCGGGTGGAACAGGGCGCGCTGGACCTGGAGGCCGGCCGAATCGACGTACTCTTTATCAATGCCGATCCGGCCAGGGATTTGGCCGAGAAGATGCAGGTCAAAGTGGCCCTGACCACCAGAGAAACGGTCCAGGGTGGCCAGTCCATTGCCATTCCAGAAGGGGAGCTTGGCTTCAAGGCCGAATTGGATCGGGTGCTGACCCAATTGCATGAAGAAGGTTACATCAAGAATCTCCTGGCCCAATGGGAAATCCCGGTTCCGGCCGAATTCGAATAAAACTCAGCGCTTAAAATAGAACAGCAGGGGCGCAACAATTTGTATTGCGCCCCTATTTAATGATTCTGGATCCGTATAATAGCTCAAAATGGTCTTGAAAGCATAAAATATGGAACAGTTACAAAATTTTGTTCTGCTGATCCAGTATCTAGCCCAGGGGACAGGGGTCACGTTAGGGGTGACGGCCATTGCCTTGAGTACAGGTTTTATCCTGGGTACGGTGCTTGGCTTACTGCGTGTATACGGGGGACCGGTTTTGGCCGGCTTTGCCGCAACCTACAGTACCATTATCCGGGGTATTCCGGTGATCGTGGTCATTTTTATTTTATTTTTTATGATCGCTAAATTTGTTAACCTGTCTCCTTTCCTGGCCGGGGCGCTCTCGCTGGGCATTGCCAGCAGTGCCTATCAGTCGGAAGTACTGCGAGGCGCCATCATCTCTGTCCCGTCCGGCCAGATGATAGCCGCCCGGGCGATCGGTATGAGCCGGTTAAAGGCGATTCGCTACATCCTGATGCCCCAGGCGCTACGTTTGGCCATCCCGCCCTGGTCAAACGAAGCGGCCATCGTCTTGAAAGACTCTTCCCTGGTCTACGTGCTGGGTGTACCGGAAATATTACGCCGCGCTCAATACGTCAGCGCCCGCACCTATGAGCCCTTCATCGCCTATGCTGCGGCCGCAGCGATCTACTTCGTATTGACTTTCCTGACTAACCGGGGGCTGGACGCCCTGGAACGCCGATATAAATTATTGATGTGAGGGAGTGGCCGATGGCTAAATCAATTGTCAGAATCGAAGATTTGCACAAAACCTACGGAGACACAGAGGTCATCAAGGGCATCTCTATGGAAGTCCAGGAGCAGGAGGTGGTCGTTATTATCGGTCCCAGCGGCACAGGCAAAAGCACGATGTTGCGCTGTATCAACCTGCTCACCCAGCCGGATAAAGGGCGTATCTGGCTGGAAGAACAGGAAATTACCGCCCCTCACGTGGATGTCAATAAGATTCGACAGCAGATTGGCATGGTTTTCCAGGATTTCAACCTTTTCAACCACCTGACTGCCCTGGAAAACATCACGATTGGGCTGACCAAGGTTTTGGGGATGAATAACAAGGAGGCCCATGAAAAAGGGATGTGGGAACTGGAACGGGTGGGCCTGACCAACAAGGCCAAACTGTATCCGGCCCAGCTTTCCGGCGGCCAGAAACAGCGCGTGGCCATCGCCCGAGCCCTGGGCATGGACCCTCACGTGATGCTCTTCGACGAGCCAACGTCGGCGCTGGACCCGGAACTGATCGGCGAAGTTCTGTCCGTCATGCAAAAACTGGCCCGCGAAGGAATGACCATGCTGGTGGTGACCCACGAGATGGGTTTTGCCCGCGAAGTGTCAGACCGGATTGTCTTTATGGAAAAGGGGGTCATTGCCGAAGAAGGGCCGCCCAGGCAGCTTTTTTATAACCCCCAGTTCGAGCGCACCCGAGAATTTTTGTGGAAAATTACCGAACTGTACGGCAAGGATGAAGAAAGGGCTGGTCAATAACTGCCAGTTTTGGACGAAGAACGAAGGACGAAAGGGACTACCTGGTGATTGCCTTCGTCTTTCGTCCTTTGTCCTTCGTCGATATCGCAGGTAATCGCTTATGGATCAACTAATGGTCTTTCTTGAACGCGTGATGCCCGATTTTATCCAGGGTACAAAAATCACCATTCAACTGACCCTGGTCGCCCTGGCTTTGGGAGCGGCCCTTGGCCTACCGGCCGCGCTGGCCCGAGTCTACGGTGGCACATGGCTACGTCGCCTGGCCATAGGCTATATTGAACTATTCCGGGGCACACCGCTCCTGGTTCAGCTTTTTGTGATCTATTATGGCCTGCCCGATTTGGGCATCACCTTCTCCCGTTTTGCCGCCGCCTACGTCACCCTCGGTCTGAACAGCGGCGCGTATCAGGCCGAATATTTCCGGGGAGCCATCCAATCGATCGGCAGTGGTCAGATGACAGCCGCCCGGGCCATCGGCATGAGTAAACTGAAAGCCATCAGATACATCATCCTGCCCCAGGCGCTGCGGCTGGCCTTACCGGCCTGGTCTAACGAAGCCATCGCCATGGTCAAATATACGGCCATCGTTTTTCTTATCGCCGTACCCGACCTGATGACCAAAGCCAAGATATTGTCCAGTCGCTATTTTACCCCCATTCCAATCTACGCTACTGTGGCCATTATCTACATTATACTGGTAGCCATTGCCACCCTGATTGTGCGCACCATCGAGCGCAAACTGGAGACACCCGGTCTCGAATTGGAAGTAGAGAGACATTAGAGCCACCAGCAAAGAGACGTAATTAAATTGCCCCCCACGAAGACTCTGGTAAAAGTTACCCATTTAACAGCTTAAACCATTTGCAGGGGACAACTTGATTGTTGCTTTTGCGATGATTTGACTATCTGACTGATATGGCTACAATTCGATCATCATCACCAATACACCTTGTCCGATGCAACGCCGAAGCAAAACGACCTTGTGTGTTAGCTTCATTGCGTTTCCCTAAACTTATCTTGAATAGATGATGGACTGAATCAGAATCGGTCTAATCGCCAAAATTAAGTTCCAACTCTAACTTACAAAACATCATTAAACGAGAGTTCTGCATAAAAACGCTCCGACAGTACCTACCGAAATATTTTCGAAGTGAGGAGTTACTGGAGTGGCATTTATGTCAACTATTGGCGGTGCAAAATTATCTTTGCAGCTTAGAAGTCGGATTCGGCATTGTCAGTTTGACATAAGTTAACAATAAGTTGACATAAGTGAGTCGAAATAGTATTTTTTGCAGAACTATCTCCTGAAAGGAGGTGATAAAGACCAATACTAAAGAACAGGTTATTGATCAAAGATGACCGACAATTTGTTTTTTCTGAACAAAAGAACAAATAAAAGATACGAGGAGGTATATAAGGAAAATGAAACGCTTTATTCTCTGGGCAATGTTGTTAGCATTGGTGTTGGTTGCGGCCCAGTGCGGGTCATCCACCCCACCGGAGTCAGCTCCGGTTAAAGAAGAACCGGCAGCAGCCAAAGAGGAACCAGCGGCAGTCGAAGAAGAACCGGCTTCCTCTGGAGAAGAAAAGACGGTTGTGATAGGCTATACGGCTTCAAAGACAGGGAGTCAGGAAGTGCCTTCGCGGGGCCAGACACGGGGGTTGGAGTTGTGGTTAGAGGAGGTGAATCAGAAGGGGATTGTGTTGTCGGATGGGACGACGGTCAAGTTTGAGGCCAAGACCTACGACGACGAGAGCGCCAAAGAGCGGGTCCAGTTGCTTTACACCACTCTGATTGAGGAAGACCAAGCCAATTTCTTGATCAGTCCTTACAGCAGCGGTCTAACCGATGCGGCCGCGGTCATCGCGGAGCAATATGGGAAGGTGATGATCACCACCGGAGCGGCCTCAGATGCGACCTACCAAAAGGGTTTGACCTCGGCCTTCCAGTTATACACCCCGGCCAGCCGCTACCTCACCGGAGCGATTGATATGCTGGCTGACATTGACCCTGAAGCCAAAAAGGTCGCTATTGTTTACGAGAATGCCAAGTTCTCCACCGACGTAGTGGAGGCGGCCAAGGCGTATGCGGAGAGCAAGGGCTATGAGATCGTGCTCTTTGAGGGCTATGATAGCGAAACGACAGACTTTGCCCCTTTCATCAACAAGATAGCCGCGGCTGAGCCGGATGCGATTATGGGGGGAGGACACTTCAACGATGGGAGTACCTTTGCCCGGCAACTGCACGAAAAGCGGACGAAGGTCAAGTTCCTGGCTTTGCTGGTAGCCCCGCCGGAGTTGGAGTTTGCCGAATTGGGTGAAGCGGCTCTGGGGGTAGTGGGCCCGAGTCAATGGGAACCTCAGGCCAATTACACCGAGGCGGCGGCTGATGAGGCCGGACTGGAGTGGTATGGACTTGGTGTGACCGATTTTGCTGAAACATACGAAGCTAAATATGGTGAAGAGCCGGGTTATCATGCAGCGGGTGGCTATGCGGCCGGTTTGATCTTGGAGAAGGCCATTAAGGTGGCCGATTCGGTTGGACCGGAACAGGTGAAAGCAGCATTGGAAGGGATGGATTTACTGACCTTCTATGGACACGTCAAGTTCGACATAACGGATGAGGCGCATGGCTTGCAAGCTGCCCACGATATGGTTTACGTCCAGTGGCAGAAGGATGCCAACGGCAACCTGGTCAAGCAGGTTGTCTGGCCCATCGAAGGTAAGTCGGCCGATCCAATCTATCCGTTGACCCAATAATTTATATTTTGGGGAGCAAGAAGTATAAGACAGACAAGGAGACAAGGGGACCGAATAAGATTCTCCTTGTTTCCTCCTCTCCTACGCCCTATTTCCCTACTACAATGGAGAAGGATCGTATTACTATGGAACAAATTCTGGCTTCATTGGCCGATGGCCTTTTACTTGGTTTCGTCTATGGCCTGGCCGCGATGGGTCTGACGCTTATCTTCGGGGTGATGGATGTGATCAACCTGGGGCATGGCCCGATTATAGCCCTGGGTATGTTTGGTATCTTCTTTATCTCCGGTGCAGCCGGTCAGGGATTGCATCCCTATATAGCATTGCTGTTGGTGGCTATCTTAGGGCTGTTGTTTGGTTTCTTGATGTATTTTGTGGCCGTCCATCGGGTGCTTGATGCGCCACACCTGTCATCGTTGCTGGCTACCTTTTCGGTCAACATGATGATCATTGGCATCGGCACGTCGCTGTTCACCACCTCACCCCGTAACCTGTAATTTTCCATGGGGAGCCTGCAACTGGGACCTGTAACACTGCTTGGCACCCGGCTGGTTGC
>DAOUMU010000525.1:0-11273 GCA_034409055.1 Anaerolineae bacterium | reverse complement strand
GCAAGACTTTGGTCATCGCCGCAGTCAAGGTCGTTTTGCCGTGGTCCACGTGTCCAATCGTGCCCACGTTGACGTGTGGTTTATCTCTGACAAATGTTTCTTTGGCCATACTTGGACTCCTTGTGTTTTCAGTAAAGTAACCTTCGGAAAACAAACAGTGAGTATCCTCTCACTGTTTGTTTTATAGCTGAGTGGAGGGGGACGGATTCGAACCGCCGTAGGCCTAGCCAGCTGATTTACAGTCAGCCCCCTTTAACCACTCGGGCACCCCTCCACATTATTTAATTTAAAAACACGGCGCTCTAGCGCCGCCCAAAAGACAAGTATACTGATAACTACTTAAGAGTCAAATTGAATACAAAAAAATGGCCTACTGAAAGAACTTTAATCTTGAAATCCCCGCCCTCGCCAGACCTCATACAAAGTCAAGCCACAAGCCACTGAGGCATTTAGCGATTCGATTTGGCCCCGCATAGGCAATTTAATCAAAAAATCACAGGTGTCTTTGACCAAGCGGCTGATACCTTTACCCTCGCTGCCGATAACCAAGGTGATGGCTCCGGTCAGGTCAGCTTGGTCGTATAGCAAAGAGACAGGCGTATTCTCTATGCCCACCACCCATACACCTGTTTGTTTTAGTTTCTTTAGCACTTGTACCAAGTTCGGTACTGCTGCGATCAGCATATGTTCGGTGGCTCCGGCTGAGGCGTTGACGACGGCTGGCGTTACCCCGGCAGAACGTCGTTTGGGAATAATCAAACCGTGTACGCCCACGGCCTCGGCAGTACGCAGGATCGCCCCCAGGTTATGCGGGTCTTCGAGGTGATCCAGAACGATGATAAAGAGGGGCTCATTTAGCTTTGCCGCTCGAGCCAAAATATCCTCTACAGCCACGGTTGGGTAACGCCCCACCTCCAGCACAATACCCTGGTGCCCTTTGGCCAAATTGTCTAATCTCTTGCGGGGAACATACTGAACCGGAATTTTCGATATGTCGACCAGGGCCAGAATTTCTTTAACAATGGCCGATGGTTCGATCTTGTCCGCAATCATCATCTTATGAATATGACGACGCCGCCCGCGCAAACACTCGCGGGCGGCGTTGCGACCATAAAGAATTTCACTCATACTGATCGGCTTATTTTCCACACCGTACCATCTGGCCTATCTTCCAGAATAACGCCGATTTCGGCCAACTGGTCACGAATAGAATCGCTGGTGGCATAATCTTTATTTTTACGAGCAGCAGCTCGTAGATCAACCAGAATGCGAATCAGGTCTTCTTCCAGGTCGGGAGACCCCGAAACTTTATCGGAAACGAGGCCTAAAATATCACCGCCAAGAGTACGGTAAGTTTGATCAATGGCCGCCAGGGTACCACCAGAAACAGGTTGGTTACTATTGAGCAAGGCATTAACCGCTCTGTTAAAATCAAACAGGGCGGCCAGGGCCTGCGGCGTGTTGAAATCGTTATCCATCGCCGCTAAAAAGCGAGTTTGATGCCGCTCGAGCGTGTCCAGGAATTCGGGCTCAGGCGTCTCATCAGGATCAGCTTTTGATAACTGTTGCCGCAGGAGCGTTACCGTCCCCAGTAGTCGTTCGTAACCTTTGGCAGCACTCTTAAGCGCTTGATCGGTAAAATCAGTCGTCTGGCGATAATGGCTGCTCAAAATAAAAAAGCGAATGGCTAACGGGGGATAGCCTTGTGATAACCTGGAATGGTCACCGGTAATAGCCTGTTGAATGGTCAAGGAATTACCCAGGCTTTTGCCCATTTTGCTACCATCTATAGTGACCATATTATTAAGCAACCAGTAACGGACAAATTCTCCCCCATAAGCCGCTTCACTCTGGGCAATTTCACTTTCATTATGAGGAAAGATATTTTCCAGCCCGCCCCCATGAATGTCAAAGGGTAACCCCAGGTATTTGCGGGCCATCACTGTACATTCAGCGTGCCAACCGGGAAAACCCGGTCCCCAGGCGCTGTTCCATTGCATCAGATGGTTTGGCGAGGCAGCTCGCCACACGGCAAAATCGCGAGGATCACGTTTATCGCCGGATACCTCCAGCCGACCCCCCTCTTCCAATTGGTCTATCTGGTGGCGGGAGAGCTTACCGTAACCGGGCCAACTGGGTACGGAGAAATAAACATTACCATTGCTCACATAGGCATACCCTTTTTCTATTAGCCGTTGCGCCAACTCAATTTGCTCCGGTATGTGACCACTGGCCCGTGGTGAAATGTCAGGTCGAATAATATTAAGCAGATCCATATCCCGGAAGTAGTTACGGGTATAAGTTTCAACCACTTCCATCGGCTCAATCTGCTCCAGCCGCGCTTGCCGAGCCACTTTGTCTTCGCCGACATCGCCATCATCTACCAGGTGACCGACATCGGTAATATTTTGGACGTAACGCACTTTGTATCCCAAATACTCCAGGTAACGATGCACTATATCAAAGGTAATGTACACTTTGGCATGTCCAATGTGCGAGTCACCGTACACGGTGGGACCACAGACATACATCCCTACAAAACCTGGGTGAACAGGAATGAACTCTTCTTCTTTTCGACTAAGGTAATTAAAAACTCTCAGGGTCATATTTTAATATTCCATTTTTTTAGCAAAAATCATACGGCCAGCGGTTGTTTGCAACACTTTGGTTACAGTAACCTCAATTACGCTATCTATAAACTGTTTACCGCTTTCGACGACAACCATAGTCCCATCATTGAGATAACCGACACCTTGATCGCGCTCCTTACCTTCTTGAATTATTTTTACAGTCATTGTTTCACCCGGCAAAATAACCGTTTTAACCGCGTTAGCCAGTTCATTGACATTTAAAACCACAACTCCCTGCAATTTTGCCACGTTGTTAAGGTTAAAGTCGTTCGTGATAATAGGACAGCTAAGTTGTTTGGCCAGTATTACCAATTTATCGTCAGTCCCTTTAACTCCCTCAATATCAAGGTCTGTGATCTGTATGGGCGTAGCCGAGTCTTTTTGTAAACGCCTGAGCAGATCCAGCCCCCGTCGACCTCGATTGCGGCGCAATGTATCCGAGGAGTCAGCGATGTGTTGTAATTCATTCAACACAAAGCGAGGGACCAGCATTGTGCTCCGAATAAAACCGGTCTGACTAATATCGGCAATCCGACCATCTATGATGACACTGGTATCCAACAATACGACATCGTTGGCAGCTTTACGACCAAGATTTATGAAGGGAGTATTGGATGGAAGTCGCATCCCAATCGTATTAAAGATATCGTACTGACGCATAACCATGACAGACATACCGATATAACCAAACAGGATACTAATCACCACGGGCATCACACTGCCATAAGGTCCTGGTAAAGCAGATAGAGAGGGATAAAGCAAAGCGGCTACGGCTAAACCAACCGCCAAGCCAATCACGCCGGAAATGAGTTGTGAGGCCGGTATCTGCTTTAATCGTACTCGAGCCCAATTAAAAGGACGAATGGTCAAATAAGGGGCAATCAACAGCCCAAGCGCTGCTCCAGCCAGAGTCAAAGCAGTAATTAAGCGTGCTGATTCGGCCGCATTGTCCGGTCGAAAGAAAACCACAGACTGCACGCCGATCATAGCAAAAACAACCATACCAACCAGGCGAAAGACAAACTCCACACTCATTTGGTAATTTGCTCCATTCGTTATTTGCCTGGACGCCACCGTTACGATAAAAAAAGGGCGATTGTACGGATAGCACATTCGCCCAAGACTTTGTCTAACAACCACCCTGGAGGCTACTGGTCAGTGCATCTAGAAACTTAAACACTCTCAGAAAACAATTTCGCTAGCGAGTTGCTTGAAGGGGCAATCTTTTTGCCACAAAAGTGCTTATTCATTTATCTTTTGGGCAGAAGGAAGGTCATCAAAATCTTATATCACAACATAATGGATCAACTGATAATGAATTTGCCCCTTCAGCAGTGTTGCGTCAAAGTCCCGTCGGTCCAAATAACGAAAAATAAGTGCTATCGAATAAATGCTAAATAATATAAAAAGTTTGATAAAAATAATTTGTAAAAAATATTAATTTGTACCCTAAAAATATAGTAACATGAAGAGTATGAATTGTCAAAGATTTTTAGAGCCAAAATGTTGGCTCTTTATTTGCCCAACTCTAGTGAATTAGAGCAATCTCCAGGGCTTCGCTGAGTGAGCGCGCCTTTAATAACTGGATCGACGCAGGGGTCTTAACTTGTTTTAATTGACTTGAATTGGGCACTAAACAGCGCTTAAAGCCGAGTTTGGCCGCTTCCTTCAGGCGTGTTTCCAGGTGCCCCACCGCTCGCAACTCCCCAGAAAGCCCCACTTCGCCGATGATGGCGATGTCGGCTGCGACCGGTCTGTTCCGAACACTGGAGGCAATTGCCATAGCTACGGCCAGGTCAGAAGCGGGCTCGCCAACTTGCAAACCGCCAATCACATTGACAAATACATCCTGGTCGGTCAAACGCAATCCCACCCGCTTGGTCAAGACCGCGATAATCAGCAACAACCGATTAAAATCAACCCCATTGGCCGTGCGGCGGGGGTTACCAAAGCTGGTGGTGCTGGCCAGAGCTTGCACTTCGACCAATAAGGGTCGCGTCCCCTCCAGGGTAACCACAATTGCTGAGCCGGCCGCATTGGGTAATCGCTCAGCTAAAAATGCCTCGCTGGGATTGGCCACCTCGCTCAGGCCCACGTCACTCATTTCAAAGATGCCAATCTCGTTTGTCGCCCCAAATCTATTTTTTACACTACGCAGCAGGCGGTAAGCATGGAATTGTTCTCCTTCCAGATACAGGACGGTATCCACAATATGCTCTAGCACGCGAGGTCCGGCAATAGCCCCAGCTTTGGTCACATGCCCAATGAGAAAGATGGGCATATTCCGGCCTTTAGCCACCTCTTGAAATCGAGCCGCGCACTCGCGCACCTGGCTGACCGAACCGGGCGTCGACTGGAGTTCATCCAGATACATCGTTTGAATCGAATCGACAATCAGAAATTTAGGCGACAGTTGCTCGATATGAGCCAAAATGGCCGTCATATTTGTTTCGGTCAGGATAAAAAGATTATCACCGGACATCTTAAGTCGATCAGCTCGTAGTTTAATCTGCTGGGCACTTTCCTCGCCGGAAATGTAAAGCACTTGCCCGGCCGGCGCTAATCCGGCCGACATTTGCAACAGCAGCGTACTTTTACCAATGCCGGGATCACCACCAATCAGAATGAGCGAACCGGGTACAAGTCCTCCCCCCAATACCCGATTGAATTCGTCCATTGGCAACAACGTTCGCTGATAGCTATCGGCCACAATATCGCCCAGGGGCTGGGGGCCGCTGCGTTCCACCAGGGCCTGGCGTGCGGCGGGAGAAATAGACCCCGATCTACGGATTTCGACGATGGTTTCCTGCAGGGTGTTCCACTCACCGCAATCGGGACATCGACCCATCCACTTGGGTTGGGCACTGCCACATTCTTGACATACGTAACGTGTTCTTGATTTGGCCATAATAAAATTATAACAAAATTTAACAGGAACAACAAGAACAATTGTTCAAGTTGCGTAGGGCAAGTTAGTAACTTGCGAAGTGCAGAAAAGGAACCTTCTATTATGTCAAGTCAATTTAGCTCACTAACCTCCTCCAAAGCTTGAGCGTGGGCCTGTAGATTTTCGTGAGGCGTTCCATCCGGTATTTCACAGCCAGCCGCACTGATACTGCGTTTGCCGCCAAGCCTCAGACAGTCGAACACTGCCTGTCGTACTTCCTCCGGCCCACTCTGTAACATAATGGCCACGGGGTTAAAATTTCCGCAGAGCGCCGGCCCATCATTCCCAAATATTTCGGCAGCCAGACGGATATCAACCATCCAATCCAGGTCAATAATATCGGCCCCACTCTCCATCATATCGGTCAGGATATGGGTGGTATTGCCACAAATGTGCAGCCGGGCCAGGGCTCCCATCTCGTGGACAGCCGCAAAGATACGTTGCTCATAAGGTAAGGCGAACTGACGATACATTTGAGTAGATATCTGTGAGGCAACAGCATCACCCAGGCCAATGATGTCTGCCCCGGCTTCAATTTGGGCCCGGGCAAAGACAATTTCGACCTCTACGCACCGTTCGAGCAGTTCCTCAACCCAATCGGGCCGGTCGTAGAGGTCGAGTAGCAACTGAGTGACACCTCGTAGATCGGCAGCTTCGGCCAGAGCGCCTTCCACCCAGCCCATAATCGGCACCTCTCCGCCAACTTGCTCCCGCAAGTACCGGGTAGCAGCGAGCCGGTCACTCATCCGGCGTCCCGTGTAAGGATCAGGTGATTTAAGTTGGTTCAGAACGGCCGGTTCACTCAACAAAGGTGCTTTACAAATTGGCAGATTATCCTCAGGAAATATGATTTCGGCCCCAAAGTCAGCCGCCTCCCGGTAAGGATCGGAGATGGTCTGGACAATATCCAGGTTAAAAGCCTGTTGCACGGCCAGATTGGCTTCACCCAGCACCCGGTAATCCAGATAGTAACGCGAGAGGGGCTGACCGATATAATGAGCGGCAAAGGTCATCATAATATTGAAATTGGGCGGACGATCAACGGCCTCCCCCCGTAAGCGTTTCATCATACGTTCATACGAATTCATCGGTGTATCTTTCGCTTTTTAAGAAATGGGATCACCAGTACGCCTGCTTACAAGGTGTAAATTATAACCCTGCCATGTGATGCAAGATAGCGCGAGCCAGGAGGGTATCGTCTTTGGCCCGATGGGTGTTGGACAGCGTGAGGCCACACTGCCCGCCAGCCTTCTCCAGACTTTGCCAGCGATAGTCACCGTGATAAGCATTCCAATCGCCATAGAACCGGGCGTATAGTTTCATAATACAAAAGACATTGATCTCTACCGCACGCCAGGACATTCCGGCCTGGCGATGAGATTGCTCCATCAAGCGCAAGTCGAATTCTGCATTGTAGATCCCTACGCTCCGGCCAGTCAGAACAGCCTGTACCCTGGGCCAAATTTCTGACCAGGTGGGCGCATCCCGCACCATGGTGTTGGTAATGCCGTGGATTTGAGTTGCCTGGAGTGGTATCTTACTACGGGGCTTCACCAGGGAGTCAAGCAACACTTGTCCGTCATGATCCACAATGCAGATTTCCACGATTTCGGCGGTTTGATGCGTACCGGTGGTTTCAGTATCCAGGTAAACTGGTCGCTTTGCCAGCAGCTTCTGCACTTTGGCAATGGTAGCTTTACGTGTCTGAGAGTGATTCATCAATTGTAACTCCAAAATCTAAAATCGTAAATCATCGGTCTCTGTGGCTTCTTTCCAGAAAGATGACCACAAGCTTCTATTCCCGACCCTGGTTAGTGACCAAACGTTTGAGCCGGCCCCTGGGATAGGCTGCTTCAAGTTCAGCCACCAATACTTCCGCCACCGCCTCAGGTTCACCCTGACGCTCCTGCCACTCGCTCGTTTGCCACTCGGCCAGATAATCGTCACTATCGACCACCCCAGCCTGCATAGCTGCCTGGTCAATCGCTTGCTGAAAACGTTCAGACAGAGGTCGGCCCAGGCGTGTCCGTCCAACTCGAATCTTGACTTGGGCCGGAATATCACGCCAGTACACAATTTGATATTTGATGGTCATCGTTCGTTGCCTCCAATAAATAATTTAGGCATATCCCCTTCAAATTTGTGGATAGCGTAGGGGCGAGGCAAGCCGGAGCATAGCTTGTTTGCTTCGACCACCACCCATCCGACTTGCCTCGCCCTTACTTTTGGAGAGGATACGTTTGGGCTATGTTTCCATCGTCCCGGTATGGATGCGCAGTGGCTCAAGTGCCTCCCAGTCAATATTGGCACCCAGGCCAGGAACATCGGGCAGAGTTATATAGCCGGACGCATCGGGTTGAATAGGCGTGGGCAAGATAAAATCACGGTGTTCGGGTAACCAGTGAGGTGGGTCATACGGGAACTCCACAAACGGGGTCTGCGCAGAGACTGCGGCCACCACCTGCAAGTTGGCCAGTAAAACCAACCCATCCCCCCAGGTGTGAGGCGAGTAGACCGCGCCTGCTGCCCGCACTTCTGTGGCCAGTTGCCGCGCCCGTAAGATGCCGGTGCTCCAGACCACATCCGGCTGATACACATCCAGCGAACCGTGGCGCAGGTATTCGCGCAACTCGACCAACTCCCGATTACCCTCCCCCCCGGCAATGCGTACCCGTGCTCGCCGCCGCAACTCAGCCAGACCGCGATAATCGTGGCGAGGCAGGGGTTCTTCCAACCAGTAGACATCCAGTTCGGCCAGGGCATCAGCGACCCATAGGGCAGTCTTGAAATCCCAGGCAGCCGTAGCATCCCACGGCATTTGCCAGCCCTGGTTGGCATCGACCAGAATTGTCATGTCGGAACCAACGACATCGCGCACCGCCTGAGCCACGGCAATATCTTCACGCGGGTCAGGGGCATGGAAGCGCAGCTTGAGGGCCGGAAATCCCTGCTCACGAAGCTGGCGGGCCGCTTCTGCCCGAACCGGGGCGGGCAGGCGAGCCCCGGTCGAGGCATAGGTACGTACCCGTTGACTCTGGCCGCCCAACAATTTCCACAAGGGCAGCCCGCTGATCTGACCCATTAAATCCCACAAGGCAACTTCGAGCGGCCACATGCGGCCATAATGAAATTGTAGGTTGTCCAGCAGGTGGACGTGTCGCTCGATATCGAAAGGGTCCTGGCCAATGAATAGTGACTCATGGCCGGCAAAGCCGAGCATCGCATCCCCAGAGCCAACTCCTTCGTACGCTCCGGCCCGCACCCGGACGATGGTGCTGGTATGACTGGCGCGTGGCTGGGGATCCCAGGAGGCCTGGAAGGGAGGATCGAGGGGGAGGCGGTAATGATGGATTTCGATGGAATCGATTTTGGGTGTCATAATAATCCATCTCACTTGGTATTCAGTTATTGAACTGGTGAGCTTCAGGTCTCACGACGAAAGTATACTGAATAAAGATACACCCGCAAATACCTGGGGGAACAAAACAAACCAATCTTTGACTGTAAGGCTAAAAACCAGTGCATTGTAAAGTTAATTCTGATATGTCATTCTGAGGAACGCAGTGACGAAGAATCTTCTTCGAATGTCCCCATATCAAGGCATAATTGCGCTGCATAGAGATTCTTCGGCCTATGGCCTCAGAATGACATAGGATCAAAACTTGTCTGACTGTGCCCTAGAGGCAAGATATTTGACGATTCATCAAAAGAGACGATCGAAACTGATCGTCTCTTGATCTATAACCAAAGGTGGCCGTAATCGACTGGCGACGTTTAAGGAAGTACCTCAACCGAGTCAACCTCCGCCGTACTAGGAGGACTGGAGAGGCGAACGTACGGATATGCACCGGCTGGAGCGCCTGCGGCACTGAGTGGGGCATCGACGTCAATGGCAATTCCGGTGATAGGACCCGATGATGACTGATACAGGGGAGGATCGGTCATTGGAATATGTGAGTCATCAGGTTCAGTGGGATAAATGTTGTAACCAGAACCGTCCTGGTCAACCTTTGTATTGGGATTAGGCAACCCATCTCCCCAATAAAAAACGACGAACCACGGCCCAGCCGGGTTTTGCGCCACCTCGACGATGACCCGGTCCAGGGCAATTTCACCAATCGCCACATCCCGCTGCCTTTCATAGTAGACCAGATCGAAATCCGGGTCCGCCAAGTCCACCGCAATCGGCGGTCCGCCCAGGGTAGTGACATCGGTAATAATTGGGCTCGCACCCACGTCGGTCCATTTGCAATCCGGTGGACCGATATCTATCCTACTAGGTGGATTAGAACCGCTGCATGCCCCTCCCACATCGTTATCTGTAATGGTCAACGTGGCTGCGCTGGTCCCAAGCGTAGCACTGATGGCGTTGCTTAATTGCAAATTGATGACATCATTTGGCTCAGGCCCTCCCGTATCGTCGATAATCGTCACATTAAACGTCCGGCTGGTGACGCCCGGGGTGAAGGTCAGTGTTCCATTAACGGGGATATAGTCACCGCCAATTATGGCTGTGGCGCTACCCGTGGTAGCATAGTCTACCGTAACGGTCAGTGCTGAGGCGGGGCTCAAGGTAACCGTGATGACAGCCGGGCCCTCGTGTTCGTTCACGAAGTAGGTGGGGGAGCTGAATTCCACGGTCGATGGGGGATCGTTATCGACGATGGTTAGCGTGGCCGGGTGAGGTGTGCCAATGGTAGCCCCACTACTGGGATTACTCAGGGTCAGTTGGACAGTCTCATCCAGCTCGTCGGTCAGATCATCGGTAATCGCCACCGTAAAAGTCAAACTGCTCTGACCAGGAGCGAAGCTGAGTGTACCACTGGTCGCGGCGTAGTCGCTACCAGCCGTCGCTGTGAGGTTATTGGTGGCATGGGTGACCGTGATCGTCTGTTCTGAGGCTATGCTCAGGGTAACCGTGATGGTCGCCGAACCTGCATTCTCGTCTACACTGTATTTATCGCTGCTGAACTGTATCGTAACCGGGTCGTTGTCGACAATGGCCAGTGTAGCCGGGTTGGGTGACCCCAGCAAAGCATTGGCCGGATTGCTCAATTCCAGCCTGACCGTTTCGTTCGTCTCGTTAATCGCATCATTAGTAATAGGCACCGTGAAGGTCCGGCTGGTCTGGAGAGGAGCAAAGGTCAAGGTGCCACCCGTAGCCGTATAATCGTTGCCAACTGTGGCAGTAATGTCACTGGCGAGGTAATCTACGGTGACTGTCACGGCTGGAGATGCGTTTAGCGTGGCGGTAATAGTCGCCGGCCCTTTATCCTCGTCCACGGTGTAAATTGGCCGGTCGAACTGAACGGTCGCTTGATCATCATCGACAATCGTCAGGGTGGCCGGATTGGGCGCCCCCAGGGTGGCATTGCCGGGATTGCTCAGGGTAAGCTGCACGGTTTCGTCTGGCTCGCTGGCTAATAAATCGTTAATAATCGCTACAGCGAAGGTCCGGCTGACCTGGCCAGGGGCAAAGGTCAGCGTACCGCTCGTATCTGTATAGTCGCTGCCAGCCGTGGCCGTACCATTGCTCGTGCTATAGTCTACCGTAACAATTTGTGTTGAGGCAGCATTAAGGGTAACGGTAATCGTGGCGCTGCCAACATCTTCATTCACGGTGTAGGTGACACGATCAAATGCCACCACCGGTAAAGGTGGTGGGTCGGTCGGCGGTGGGTCGGTCGGCGGTGGGT
>DAOUMU010000524.1:0-11933 GCA_034409055.1 Anaerolineae bacterium | reverse complement strand
CAAAAAGCCCAAAAAAGGCCAAAAAGTGCCTGTAGCGGTCTGAAATCCGGCCCAATTATTCAATTTTTAAGCTACTTTTTTCTACTCGGTCATTACCGAGCTATTTGACTTTGTCCAAAGTCCAATTGTTTGCTCATTGTAAAAAACTCCTCTTTAACGTAAAATAATCAATAATCATACCATATTTCGCGGGTAATGTAAATTGACGAAAAAAGAGTTAATATCCACTGACGGAAATCAGTCAAACTTAATCAAAACTCTGGCCACGCTCAATGAAATTGGCGCTCGTATCAATCGGTTGGGCGTGGGCCAGGATTTGCCGGCGACATTGAAACTCATTGTTGAGGGGGCCGTTCAGGCGGTCGCTGCCGGTGCTGATCCTGCTACCCCGGTACCGACGGCCTCGGCCATCATTTGGATTTATGACGAGGCCCACCGCGCCTTTGACCCTGATTCGCGGGTGTCGGCCGGTGAACCGGAGGGGGCTTCAACCGATGATTTTCCCCGTCCGGATGGACTAGGTAGCCAGGCTGTCCGGCAACGCCGGCGGATATTGTCCTACCGGGAAAAGGGCCTGTCTATTCATCCGGCCAAACAAGCAGCCGGCGCACGCTCATTGGTCTGTTATCCCCTCATTGCCAGCGACGAAATTGTCGGTCTGCTCTACGTTTATCGCTGCGATGAGCGCCTTTTTAATGAGATTGAGCTGCTGACCCTGGAAAATTTTGTTAACCTGGCCGCCCTGGCCATTCATCACGGGCGGAAAATGGGGGGACTGAACCGGGTTCTGGCCCGCAAGGTCAGCGAGTTGGAAAAACTGCAACGAGCCTCCCGCTTGATTAGCAGCCGTACCAATCTGGATACGACCCTGCAAGAAATCTTATCGATTGGGCTGGAGATGACGGCGGCTCAATACGGTAGTTTTGAGTTGTATGATAAAAAGACGAAGGTGTTAACCATCAAGGCCCTGGCCGGGCGGAAAGAGCACGCTGCCGCTGCTCCATCACTCTTGGTTGATGAGCAAAGTGTTGTTGGCTGGGTAGCCGCCAATCGTCGCTCGCTGTTAATACCGGATTTGCGTGCCCCTCGTTGGCAAGCCATTTATCACCCCTTACCGGTCGACCGGGAGATGCGTTCCGAGTTGGCTGTCCCCTTGATCGGGACCGGAGATGGGCTGGAAGGGGTCTTAAACATCGAAAGCCCCTTGCCCAATGCCTTTACCGAGGAGGACCAACATTTACTGGAAGCCCTGGCCACGCAAGCGGTCATTGCTCTGCAGGAGATCCACCTGTTGGATGCAATGCACGAAATTGTCGAGGTGCTGTTAACGACCGAAGGGGATGAGTTATTTAAATTGATCATTGACCGGGCCTGCGACTTAATCAACGTGTCGGTTGGCTCCATCTGGACCATCTCCGACCCGAATACGTTGGTTTTGCGCCAGTCTACTGCCGGCTACCAGCAGGGAGCACTGTTGCCGTTGGACCGCAGCCCGGCCGGTCAGGCTATTCGTCTGCGTCAGCCAACGACCATTGACAATGTTCAGCAGCATCCCGACTTTGTGTATCGAGACTTAGCCATCGAGCGAGGCTGGGTCTCGGCCATTATCGTTCCTTTGTTGATCCCTGATGCTGCCGGACGCGTTGTAGGCAGTTTCAGTCTTTACTCCTCTCATCTGCGCGATTTTTCCGATTGGGACAAAAAACTACTCACTTGCCTGGCTAATCACGCCGCCGTGGCCATCCAAGATGCCGAGCAACTGGCCCAATTGAAACAGGCCCAAGAGCGTCAGGCCATTGCCGAAACCTTTGCCGCTGTGGGCGATGTGGCCGCTAATTTGCTGCACCAGCTTAATAACAAAGTAGGGGCCATTTCGGCCCGGGTACAGGGTATTGAAGACAAATGTGCCGCAGTGTTAGCCACCTCTCCCTACCTGACCAACAATCTTCAGGAAATTGAGCAGAGTGCTCGACAGGCCATGGCTATTGTGCGCGACTCAATGTCACATTTGCAACCGGTCAAACATCGGCCGGTCAATGTGAGCGATTGCTTGAAACGCGCTTTGCAGCGAGCCAGGCCAGCTCCGGCCGTTAAAATTTTTCAAGCCGGGTTAGACAATCTGCCTCGAGCCAGGGCCAGTGAACAGCAACTGGAGATGGTCTTTTATAATCTAATTGACAACGCCTTAAAGGCCCTGGCTGACCAGGGCGAATTACATCTTACGGGCCGGCAGCGGGGTGATGAGATCGTGATTACCATTGCCGATACCGGACCGGGTATTCCTCCGGAAATTCAGCCCCACATTTTTGAATTCTCACCGGCTGCGGTCACCCCGGAGAGCCGGCCGGTTCGGCCACTGGGCTTTGGCTTGTGGTGGGTCAAGACGTTTGTTGATCGCTTTGGTGGGCGGTTGCTTTTGGAAAGCAAACCGGGGCAAGGTACCTCTTGTACGGTCTGTCTCCCCATCGAGAGGGAAACATAAGTTGGCACAACAGTCCATCTTAATCGTAGAGGATGATTCTAACTGGCAAAATATATTTAGTGAAATTGTGACCGACTCCGATTTCCAGGCGGTGATTGTTGCCACTCACCAGGAGGCGCTGACCGTTCTGGCCAATCAAACTTACGCCCTGGCCATTGTTGATATTTCCCTTTCTGAGTTGGACCACGCCGACCGGGGAGGCGTGGAGGTGCTCAAAGCCATCACCAATTTGTCAACAAAATTACCGGCTATTGTTGTCACCGGCTATGCCACCGTGGATCTGGCGGTGGAAACATTGGTAGACCTGGAAGCGGTTCACTTTTTCCGCAAAGACAAATTCAACCGGCGTGAATTTGCCCGTGTCGTGAAACAAGTAGCTACCAAGCCGAGAGAGCCGGCCCCAGATATCATCTGGTCAGAGAAGGAATCGGATATCTTGAAAGCCTTAAGCCAGCGCGAGCGGGAAGTACTGGCCCTATTGATTCAGGGTTGGACCAATAAACAAATTGCAGAGGCATTAACTATTACCGTCAATACGGTCAAAAAGCACGTACAAAGTATTTTTACCAAATTTAACGTTGATAATCGAGCCGCAGCCGTGGCCAAAGCGTTGAAAGTTGAACGTTAACCGTATTAGTTTGGCCTTAGCCCAACCAATGGTATAATAACGCCCGGAAGGAAGGAAGCGATGTCGTTAGATTTGTACGTTGGGCCTCGCCGCAAACGGCGCTGGCGTGTGTTTTGGTTGGCCGGGGCCATCTTACTCATCACCGGGCTAGTTGCCTGGCAGTATGGTTGGCGACCCGAGCCGGCCCTGACCAGTTTGGGGCAGCAGGTTCCCCTACCGATCTCCACTATGCCTGCCTCGTCATCTGAGGCGGCCGAGTCCGGTCCGGTGGTTTTGGTCACTGCGGCCGTAGTTGAAAATCCTCACAGTCAGGCTTATACGGCCGATCTCTATTCGGCCAAAGAGGAAGGTATCCCCTGGCCCAATGCGGGCGGACGGACCCAAGTCGAAATCTATACGGTCCAGGATGGTGATACCCTGTGGGGTATTGCCACCAAATTTGAGCTGGATGTGAACACTTTGCGTTGGTCCAATCCTGAGTTAGAACGCAATCCCGATGTGCTGGCCGTAGGCACAGAGTTGAGAATTTTGCCGGTGAAAGGTGTTTACCACCTTGTAACGGCCGATGATACCCTCGAGACGATTGCCGTTAGATATGGCGTGGCCGAGACAGACATTACTGATTATCCCCCCAATGCTCTTTATCCGCCCTATGAACTCACCCCTGGTGATGGCTTGATTATACCCTATGGTCGCAAAGACCTGGCTGTGCCCAAGCCTGCCCTGTCGGCTGACTTTCCACTGGCCTGGCCGGTGGTTGGCTTTGTGACCGGGGGCTTTCAGCCAGATCACCAGGCCATTGACATCGGCGCTCCTTACGGAGCCACCGTTTACGCCGCCGATAGCGGCACGATCATTTATGCTGATTGGGCCGAGGAGGGCTACGGTTACACGGTCATAATCGACCACGGCGATGGGTGGCAAACCTGGTATAACCACCTCAAGGGAACCTTGTTGGGAGCAGGCAGTTTTGTTTATCGGGGCACGCCCATTGCCGAGGTAGGCAGCACCGGCCATTCGGAGGGACCTCATCTTCATTTTGAAGTACGTCTCAATGATGAGTGGCTCAATCCTCTGGATTACCTGCCAGGGAACCCCCAGTAACATTTGGGAGCTTCACCATGAAAAAAGGAAAGGAACTTCGCAGTAGATTTTTCGCCCGTGATCCTCGTTTTAATTATCTACCAGATAGTGACAGATATCTTTTCTCTATTGATAAGCCAAAGTATCGATTTAACGTGATCGGCACAGGCAGCAATGGTCAGGAACATATTAGAGTTACCCTGCTCGAAGGACGAGCCACAATACACGGAATTTTTGACCCTAACCAGCCCAGTATTGAACGGGCCAAGCAGGTATATTCTCAATACGTTCCCCAAGATAGTTTAATCGTATATGACTCGCTTGAAGAGGCGTGCAATGATCCTGAAGTGGATGGTTTGATCATTTCTACGCCAAATTACACTCACCTTGATATCGTGAAAGAGGCCATCCAGCCAGGAAAGCATATTTTGTTAGAGAAGCCGATGGCCACCACAATTCAAGATGCCTATGAAATAACCCAGCTTGCCAATGGCCATGATGCTGTCTTTCAAGTAGGATTACAATATCGGTATAAATCAATCTATGTAGAAACGATTTATGAAGCCCTGGTAAGAGAATCCATTGGTAAGATCAAAACGATCAGCATTCTCGAACACAGATACCCGTTTCTGGATAAAGTAAAACAGTGGAACAAATTTTTCAAATATTCTGGGGGTACGCTTGTAGAAAAATGCTGTCATTATTTTGACCTTTTGAACTTATTTGCTCAATCAAAGCCTTTAACTGTATTTGCCACAGGAAGTAGAGCGGTCAATTTTCTTGATTTTGAGTATGATGATGAGAAATCTGACATTATTGATAATGCTTTGGTGACAGTAATATATGAAAATGGGGTCCGGGCCAGCTTTAACTTGTGTATGTTCTCCCCTATGTTTTATGAAGAAATTATTCTGTGTGGCGATGAAGGACGTCTTAAGGCTTTTGAAAATGAAGATTTCCTCCCGGTCCCAAGGTCAAAGACTCATTTGGAAATTATGGGTGGGCCAAATAAACCTTCTAGAATTACCACGCCCTGTTATCCTACTTTTGTAGAGGCGAGTGGCCACAATGGGGCCACCTATTTTGAGCATGTAAACTTTGTTGATAATATCGAGGGGAAAGAGACCAATACCGCTAAAGCAGAAGAAGGCTTCTGGTCTGTAGTGGTCGGGGTGGCCGCTGAAGAGTCAATTAAAACAGGCAATTTGGTGAATATCGATGAATTATTGAAAAAGAATGGTATCAAGATGCTATAAAAAGAAAGAACCTCGTTCTTTTGGAACGAGGTTTGTTCGACCCAATCACCCCTCCCGTTAAATATTACAATTTGATGACGTTGGTGGCTTGCAAGCCTTTAGGAGTCCGTTCGACTGAGAATTCTACTCGGTCGCCCTGTTCGAGATAACGGAATCCCTCTGCCTGAATAGCAGAATGGTGAACAAAGACGTCGGGTCCATTATCACGGCTGATAAAACCGTAACCCTTGGTGCTATTGAACCATTTTACGGTTCCGATGACACGTTCATTCACGGGGCTTTCCTCCTTCCCTATAGATTTCATAGGGCAACCCCCCTGTTTTTCGGTCTATACAAAAAACGTTCGGAACCATGCTACCGAACGTTTCTTTACTATAGTTGAAACCCAGGTTTTGCTGCTTCCTACAACGATAAGTTTAATATATAGACCATAATTCGTCAAATATAAGTAAGCTGCAATCATTATGCATTATTCAGCGGCGGTGAAACAGATCGAAACAGTGCAGGCCAGAACCGGACCGGCAGTCAATCCGGTTTGCCGCTGGCAGTTGCTGACGCATGGTCAAAAGGTTGACCGGGCCATTGTTTTTTGGCACGGTCTGACCAATTGTCCCCACCAGTTTCGCCAACTGGGACAGATGTTTTACGACCGGGGCTACAATGTATTGATTCCCCGTTTGCCCCACCACGGGCTGGTCGACCGAATGACACCTATTCAGGCCCAACTGACCGCAGAAGAACTGGTTGTTTTGGCCGGTCAGGTGGTGGACATTGCCCGGGGATTGGGCCATCAGGTGACCGTTGTGGGCTTTTCGGCCGGGGGAGTCTTGACGGGGTGGCTGGCCCAGCACTGCCCTGATATCGATCGAGCTGTGATTATTGCCCCGGCATTTGGCTTGAAGATTGTGCCGGCGAGGCTGACCGGGTTCTTGACGGACCTGCTCTTGATCTGGCCAAATTTCTTTATCTGGTGGGACCCCAGGCTCAAAGCTGACTTGCCCGGTCCTGCCTATGCCTATCCTCGTTTTTCCTCGCGAGCTCTGGGGCAAATTCTGCGCCTTGGTCTGGTCGTTCGGGCTAATGCCCGGCGGACGAAGCCGGCCGCTTCCTCTATTTTAGTCGTGACCAACGCCAATGACCTGGCCGTGAACAACCGGCTTACGGCTGAGATCGTGGGCCACTGGCACCGTCATACCCCTGAGCGTCTGCACACTTATCAATTCGCGGTCCAACTTCGGTTAATTCATGACTTGATTGACCCAGCCCAGGTTGGTCAGCGGGTTGACATTGTTTATCCGGTGCTGGTTGACCTGATAACTCAGATGGGGTCACACGACCAGCTTATCCCTGGTTCGTTTGGTGGCTTGAAAAGCCGGCTTTAACCGGTTCTGGCTCCGGGTTGGACGGCGGTAGAAGGAGATGTGTACCGTTTCAAACCCGATGTCGGTTGCTTTGGACACGATTTCGGTGCCACCGACAAAAAGGACTCCACCGAGTCGCATAGCGTCGTAAAAACGGCGGTACAACGTGTCTTTCGTTTTGGGTTGAAAATAGATGACCACGTTCCGGCAAACAATCAGGTCGAACTTGCCGACAATCGGGTCGGCCAGCAGATTGTGCTGGCGGAAAGTGACGCTGCGTCGCAGGTCTTGGTTAATCCAGTACTGATTGTCACGAACGTTAAAGTAGCGGAGACGCAAATTGGCCGGCACGTTGGCCATGTCGTCCGTGGTGTAGGGGCCGCCAGCCCGGGCCCAATCCAGGGCGGAACGATCAATATCGGTGGCCAGCAGGCTGTGTTGGTCACAGGAGCCGGTGGCTTCGGCCAGCAGGGCAGCCAGCGAATAAATCTCCTGGCCCCGGGAACAGCCTGCACTCCATACCCGCAGGGTGGGGCGACGCCCGAGTAACTCCGGCAAAATGGATGTCTGCAAGTATTTGTACTTTTCCGGATCTCGGAAGAAAGAAGAAACGTTGATGGTCAGATAATCCTTGAGCTTGTTCAGTTCCGCCGGGTTCGTCCGAATGGTACGGAAGAATTTGGGCCAATTCGAGTAACCCGATCGAACCAAATAGGCTTTGAGACGACGTTGCATCTGGGGGGCTTTGTAGCAGTTCAAATCTACGCCGGTCAGCTTCATCACCTGGCGTTTGATGTAGTTATATTCCATTTCTTCCATGATTCACCAATTTCAGTAAAGTCGGGGCTATCTTCGGCAGGGGCAGGACTTGATCAGCTAGACCGGCTTTGATGACGCTGGCCGGCATACCGTAAACGGCGCTGGTCGACTCGTGTTCGGCGATGATCTGGCCGCCGACGGCTTTAATCTGGTGGGCGCCGGCTGTACCATCTGTGCCCATTCCGGTCAGCACCACCCCAATCACTTGGGAACCGTGATATTCAGCGGCGGACTCCATGGTCACATCGACGGCGGGACGAACGTGATGGCGGCGGGGCCCCTGGTCCAGGGTTACTTGCCGCCGTCCTTTGAACTGTAGATGAAAATCACCCGGGGCCAACAAGACCAATCCCCGGGCCAGACGATCACCCTCTGCGGCTTCCTGCACCCTCAGCGGGCAGATTTCGTTCAGCCGTTGGGCCAGCGACTGGGTGAAGCCGGGGGGCATATGTTGTACTACCAACACGGCCGCCGGCAGGTTGGCCGGTAACCTGGATAAAACCTGTTGCAAGGCGCGTGGCCCACCGGTCGAGGCTCCAATCACAATGATCGCATCGCCTCTTTGCAGGAGTTGTGGCCCCTGCCTGCTCCGGATTGTTAACGGTCCACTCTGCGGTAACTGCCCG
The DNA here is from genome assembly GCA_034409055.1 of Anaerolineae bacterium. Classification (GTDB taxonomy): domain Bacteria; phylum Chloroflexota; class Anaerolineae; order 4572-78; family J111; genus DAOUMU01. Next base: position 3,678 of record DAOUMU010000524.1, on the reverse strand, counting down.
GTGGCCAGACGTGTGCTGCTGGCAGCCGCTTTTATTTTTACCTTTAGTTCTTCGATAACGGTGTGGATGTCGACCTTGGCGCTCGGTTTGGGCACAAAATCGAACGCTCCCCGCATAAGGGCCCGGATAGTGGTGCTGGCGCCCCGTTGGGTTAAGGCACTAAGCATGACCACCGGTGTGGGACACTCGGTCATAATTCGCTTCAGGGCGGTCAGGCCGTCCATGTGGGGCATCTCTACGTCGAGGATGACCACGTCAGGGTTGAGGGCCGGTATCCGGGCCAGGGCCTCCAGCCCATCACGGGCGCTACCCACGACCGTGATGTCCGGGTCGGCCTCCAGGTGCTTAGCCACAACGTGGCGGATAAAGGTGGAGTCGTCCACAATTAGCACGCTAAGGGACGAACTCATCAGGTACATCCTAAAACCTTGCGTAATATTTCCAATAACTGCTGGCAATCGTAGGGCTTCGTCACGAAATCTTTAGCCCCGGCTTGCATGGCCCGGAGGGCAATCACCTGCTGGTCCAGGGCGGTGAGCATAATCACCTTGGCCTGGGGGTCGGCCTTGCGAATTTCGGTCAGAGCGGCCAGGCCATTCTTGCGGGGCATGGCGAAATCCATCAGCACCGCATCGGGGTGGGTTTGCTGGTAAATCTGGACCGCTTCCTCACCGTCTTTCACTTCAATGACGTCGTAGTTGTGCTTGGTGAGCAACTTGACAACGCGCCTCCGGGTGAATTGGGCGTCGTCTGCGACCATAATTGTTGACATATGCGTCTCCTTCCTGGCCTGGTCTACAATCAGGTCAGGAGTTTAGCTAATTCTAAACTGAGATTAATACTTTTTCTAGAGCCTTCATAATTTGCTCAGGGTCATAAGGCTTCACCAAGAAATCTTTGGCCCCGGCTTTCATGGCCCGTAACACCATCTCCTGCTGGCCCAAGGCGGTTAGCATGATCACTTTAGCTTGCGGATCGAAGTGGCAAATTTCAGCCAAAGCGGTCAGGCCATCTTTATGAGGCATAGTGATATCCATCAGCACGGCGTCAGGGGTGAGCAGGCGATAAGTTTTGACCGCCTCTTCCCCATTTTTTGCTTCAATGACTTGATGGCCGTGCCTGGCGAGCAATTTGGCGACGCGCATCCGCATAAATTGAGCGTCATCTACGATCATAACGATTGACATATGATCCTCCATACGTGAAACGTGAAACGTGATGACTTTAATACGTAACACGCAACACGTTTTTTCCTTCAGCATCTATCCGCGATTTAGATTAAAACTTGCTCCTCCTGCTCCAAACTCCTCACGGTTACCCGGCCGTTAGCGATGTAAAATTTGACCGTACGACCGGCATGTCCGCCAATGGCCCTGGCCTGAACCCGCAGGCCGCCGGCCTGTAGGGCCATCTCAGCCGCCAGGACGTTCTTCTGGCCGATATTCAACCAGTCGTTGAATCCCGGGGCAGTTACCATCCGCGCTCCGCCACACAATCGGGCCGTCAGCCGGGTGGGTTTGGCCCCCAGGGCCACCAGGGCCTCGATCAGTAAGGGTAAGCCCTGATCCACAAACTTGGTTGGACGACCGGCCAGGCCGTTATGCCTGACCGGGGTGGGCAACAGGGCATGCAAGATGCCCCCCACCCTGACCAACGGATCATGCAGACAAACGACCACACATGAGCCCAAGCCGTACACCACTAATACATCGTCAGGATCGGCACTGGTGACCATTTCGCCAACGGGCACTGGACGTAAATTCTTGACCACGGTTTATCTGCCAGATCCTGTTTGGTTTCCATTAGCAGTTAGAACGGCCGGGTCGGGTAACACCCAGAACCGCATCAAAAGCGCACTGTCAACATTCAAAAAATCTGTTTCGATAATCAGCACCTCGTCGGTGATCGCCGCCGCTGGTGTGACCGCTACTTGGAGGATGGTGGCCAGCATATCCACCATCACCGCTGGCGGCGAGAGCCGGAGGGGTCTTCCACTAAACTCGGCCACGGCGTTTAGAAAAGATGACAGAACCAAATTGCCGGTTTCGGCCAGAGCCGAACGCTCCAAATCGCCCAGGCGGGTGGTTGTGCCGGGGCGGGCTTCCAGTAGCCAGTCAGTCATGTACATCGCATCATCCAGAGATAACATGAGAATGGCCTGTCCCGGTAAATCGTCGCCGCTGAGCAGGTAAACCCCAACGGTTTCTGCTTCAGGATTGGTGGTATGCAGGGCCAACTGGTTGATAGGGACCGTTTCGACCCGCAGGCTGCTCACTTTGACCGGGCGTCTGAGCATATCTGACAGGTTATAGGCCGTATGCCGCATGGCCGCACAGAGCATGCCCGTGGGCAGCGTGTTACCGATGATGCTGGACCAGAGTTCTATTTGCTGTTTACCTGTCTTGTTAGTGCCTGTCCGTTTAGTGCTTGTACTTTTAGTCATATTTCTCTCTGCCTGCGGGCTTGTAAAGCTGCATTAATCAAGCCCGGAATATCCACGATGAGGGCAATACGCCCGTCGCCCAAAATCGTTGCCCCCGATAAGCCCGGGACGTGGCCGATCATCGCACTGAGCGACTTGACCACGATTTCCTGTTGGCCGATGATTTTATCCACCACCAGGCCGACCCGATGTTTACCCCAACTGACCAAAACCACGCTTGGCTTGACCCCATTAGACGAGGTGGTGGTCACATAGGGCTGAACAAAGAATTCACGCAAATCCAGTAAGGGTAATACTGCCCCTTGCCAATCGAGAGCGGGTTTCCCCTTGACCGTGTTCAGGTTGGCCTCGGCCAGGTACAAGGCCCCGTTAATGCCGGTCACCGGGATGGCATACAGGGTGTTGCGCACGGTCACCAGCATGGTCTGCACCAGGGCCAGGGTGAGGGGCAAGGTGAGTTGAAAAGTAGTGCCGTGCCCCACCTCGCTGGTGACCACCACCGAGCCGCTGAGGCGCTCGATGTTGGTCCGCACCACATCCAGACCCACGCCGCGGCCCGACATTTCGGTCACCTGGCTGGCCGTGGACAGGTTGGGCTGGAAGATGAGATCAATGACCTCGTCCTCGGTCAATTGAACCATTTCTTCCTCGATCAGCCGCCCGCTGCGCACGGCCGCCTGGCGGATCTGGGCGGGGTCAATGCCCCTCCCATCGTCGGCGACGGTGATCACGATTTGCCCCTCTACGGCGGTGGCCGTCAGGCGCACGGTGCCGGTGGAGGGTTTACCCGCTGCCTGCCGGACCTCGGGCGTTTCCAGACCATGATCGACGGCGTTGCGTAACAGGTGGATCAACGGGTCGCCGATGGCCTCGATGACTGCCCGATCCAGCTCGGTGGCCTCACCTTCGATCACTAGCTTGACCTGCTTGCCGGCGACGCGGGCCACGTCCCGGACCAGACGAGGAAACTTGTTGAACAGGGAAGAAATGGGCAGCATCCGGGCGCGCATCACCTCTTCCTGTAACTGGTCGACCACGTGGCTAAAGTGAGGAACCAGTTCGCTCAAGGCCCCGACTCCACCGTCTTTGCCGTATTGGACTCGCAGCATATCTTCGATCTGTAACAGGCGGGTGCGATTGGTGACCAGTTCGCCGACCAGGTTCATCAAGGTGTCGAGTCGCCCGATGCTAATGCGCACTGTCTTATCAAGATGGGGCTCGGAACCGGACAAGGT
>DAOUMU010000523.1:0-3991 GCA_034409055.1 Anaerolineae bacterium | reverse complement strand
CAACTTCAAGATTTGAAAGAACGGTGGCTTCAATTACCGTCAGATACGTCACCCGAGATGGTACATCTTCAGAGGGGATGAATTCCTCTATGAGGCAATTACCTGCCGACTTTTGCGGTATTGCGATTAAAGTGATACTTAAAGGAATTTTCGATGGGTTCAAAATGGATGGGGTTTGGTACATTAGCAACACGTAATGTCAAACGAACAAATGTGGCAGTTTTGGGTTTGGCATTTTCCAGGAACAGACCAATGATTACCTGGGAGACCGGCAAAGCGTCTATGAAATCATCTCGTCCAATCAGCGCTTCATTTTGACTCCTTATCGGATCAACTCCCGTTTGGTCATTTGACTCTCTGCCAATAATCAAATACAAATCTGGCTTTATTTGGGCCTCAGCAAATTGACTTGCCGCCCAAAACAATGCCCAGACCGTAAAAGAACCTACAACTATATCAACCAACAAGTTGTACAGGCCAAAACCTTCACCTTCGTCTAACCGCCAGTAAGGAGAAAAATTTAGAGGAATCAGAAAAAGTAGTAAGAACAGCACAGTAACCAAAACTAAACTTAAAAACCAGAACTTAGTTTTCCCCGCGCAAACTTTCTTGAGAGCTCTAAAAATAGAGCGTATTGAACTTTTGATCGATGTAAATAGGGTCACGATGTTCTACTCAATCCACAATGTAATCCGATGATATTTCGGCTATTCGATGCCAACCTGTTTGCGAAACCCGGTAACGCACCTGGGGTGCTACTTCTTGGCGCGGCAAACGATGGACCGGGTCCTGCACCAGATGAAGTGAGGGTGATTGGATGGCCTCGGTCACAATGTACAGCCAGTAATCCTCCCCCAACTGCTCGGCCTTCAACCACTCGTTGGCCGATAATTCCACCGCGCCGGTGGCGGCCCGGCCCTTGACTTCGATATAACGGATTTGTTCTTTCGGACCCCGGCTGAGCAGGTCATAACCGCGTCCCTCGGTGTGTACGTCTTCAACGTCCCAGCCACGCTCTTGCTCGTAAGCCAGCGCATAATCCATGGCGGCCTGCTCCACCGCATCACTGCGGCGCATTGGCGGTTGACCTGGGGGTGTTGTTTCTGCCTCCGGCACCATAGCCGGAATAATCGCCGCCACGCCTACCACCTCCGGCGCGCCGAGCGATAGCACGGCCGCCCGCTCAACTTCGGCCAGCCGGGTGGTTTGGCGCCGCCGCAAATCGTCCAGGTGTCGCCGCTCCTCCTGCAAACTGAGGCTCATATCGGCCCCGCGTTTGGCCTTTTGCTCGTACTCCATCAATTTGCCCTGGGAGCGAGCAATCAACACGTCAAAGGAACGGCGCAAATAATCGCGGCTGATGTCCGTCTCGGTCTGGCGCCTGGTTTGCAGGCCGGCCAGGTAGGGATCCAGGACGTGGTCTAAACTCCACTCGATGACCGGATCTGGTTCCAGTAGTTGGCCGTAAGACTCCGGTAGCGAAGATAGTTCCGGCAGAGGCTCAAAATCCAACAAGCGGGCCGGAGAAACTTCAAGCCATTCACTGCCCTCCAACGGTTGATAGATGGCAAACAACCGCTGCCCGGCTACGCGGCCCAGGCCATCTTCCACCTTACCGGCCAGCAGCCACAGCAATCCTTCGGCCTGTCCGGCCGGATCGTGCAGCAGCGCCCCTCGGGCTAACTCGGGACCAAAACGGCCCAGAATATGGTGCATCACCGCCTCAAAGAGGGGGTGGCCAGGACCGATGAAGGTCAAATGACCGTGTTCCGGCAAATCGTCCTTGTCAAAGGTGATAGCCGGATAACTCTCGGCAGGCTGGCCATAGCGCCGCCGGAGATCGTCGGGGATGTCACGCACCGCCGCCGGAACATAGGGAATCCGCCAAAAGCCGTCATCCCGCTGCTCTAACCGACCGGGAGCCAGGGCCTCAAGCGCCCGGGTGAAGAAGGCCCGAATGTAGGCCGGAATGAGCCGGTTCTCGGCTGCTCGCTGCCGGTCGGCTTGCAAGCGAGTCAGGTCCACATAGCGGGTGGCCAACCCGGCCAGGGTCGCTTCTTGCAGGTGCTGCTCCTGGTTTTGGTCTAAGCGGGCCAGCACCCGCTCCCGCACTTCCTCAAAGGTCAGCCGGTTAGCCAGGGCATCCCGGATCAGCCGCTCCAGTGGCTCCCCCTCCAACAGTTGATCCACCACGTCAAACACCTGCTCGCGTCCCAGACCCTCGCGCATCCGCTCCAGTTTATGGAGCAGGGCGTGCAGCACCATCCCCTCGCGGGTGCTGGTGGCCACCAGGTTGTAGATGTAGACCTCGTACTTCTGACCATACCGGTGGATGCGGCCCATACGCTGTTCCAGCCGGGTGGGGTTCCAGGGCAAATCGTAGTTAATCATCAAATGGCAGAATTGCAGGTTGATGCCCTCACCGGCCGCCTCGGTGGCTACCATCACCTGCTTTTCGTCCCGGAAGAGTTGCTCGGCCTGGTAGCGCTCCTGGGGGGACATGGTGCCCTCAATCCAGGTCACGGACAGGCCCCAGTTGGTCAGGTTCTCGACCAGGTAATCCAGGGTGTCCTTGGACTCGGTGAAGATGAGCAGTTTCTCGCCGGAGTTGAAACCCTGTCCTGAGCCTGTCGAAAGAAGGTCTCTTTGCTCCATCACCTGGCCCAGTTCGTTCAGCTTGCGCTCCGGGCCAGCTTCTTCCACGGCCAGGGCCTGGGCCGCCAGGTCAGACAGAATGGTTATTTCAGCTTCCAGTTCGTCCAGGTTGCGGGCCAGGGTGTAGCGCAGCGCCCGCTCTTCGGCTTCCCACCGTTCTATTTCGGGGGCATCATCCAGGGAGTCTTCGGCCAACTCTTCGCCCCGTTGGGCCGCTTCCAACAGGTCGGGGTTAGCCATGATGTCGTCGCGCAACGCCGCCAGCCGGTCGCGCCGGTGTTCCAGGGAGTGGCGGATGGCCCGCACACTGGAGGCCAGGCGTCGCTGCAAGATGATCAGGGCAAAAGTGACGTTGCGATTGTCCTCGGCCAAGGCCCGGTTGAAGTTGTCGGCCACGTACTGGGTTACGGCTTCATACAACACCTGCTCTGGCTCGGTCAGCTCAACGCCCAGGGTGGTGACGTGGCGCGGCGGGAAGAGCGGTTTGCCGTCGAAACCGGTCATATCTTCCTTCAGACGACGCAGGAAGATCGGGTTCTCCTGTCGCTGGACGGCGCGGGCCAGGATTTCGGTATCGGCAAACAGGTCAGGATCGAGCAACTGCAACAGCAACCGGAAATTTTCGGGATCGCCCTTGTGGGGGGTGGCGGTGGCCAGCAGCAAATGTTCGGTGTGATCGGTCAGTACTTCACCTAACCGATAGCGGCGGGTGCGGGTTAGCTTACTGCCCCGACGATAGGCGGCTAACTTGTGGGCCTCGTCAAAAACAACCAGGTCCCAGCGCCGCGCCCGGGCCAGGCTTTCCAAAACGTCGGCCCGCCAGGCAAAATCCAGCGAAGTCACACATTGATCCACCATCTCCCAGGCCCGGCCGCCCCGCGTGGCCAGCGTGGCCCGGTCAACCGGTTCAAAAATCTCGTCAAATTTCTCGGCCATCTCCCGCTGCCACTGCGGCACCAGGTTGGCCGGCGCCACGATCAGGATGCGGCTGATGACACCCCGGAGCTTGAGTTCCTTCAGCAGCAGCCCGACCATGATCGTCTTGCCTGCCCCGGGATCATCGGCCAACAAAAAACGCAGGCGGGGTTGGCGGAGCATGTAGTAGTAAACCGCTTCCAATTGGTGAGGGAGGGGGTCAATCCGGGCCAGGCTCACGGCAAATTGGGGATCGTAGGTATAGGCCAGGCGAATGCGGGTGGCTTCGGCGGCCAGGCGAAAGCCGGCCGGATCGCCAGAAAGGGTCGGTTGGTCAGTCCGGGTTTCCACCACCAGGCTGGCCAGGTCTGCCTGTCTGAGCAGGCGAGAAATGAGGCGATCCTGACCGTCAAGCGTCACC
>DAOUMU010000522.1:0-24874 GCA_034409055.1 Anaerolineae bacterium | reverse complement strand
TTTGAGACCCTCAATTGTATCATATCAAGCCAGCAAAACCAGAATTTGACTGGAAAAATCGTTATTGCCATAAGGCCAAGAGTTTTTTGACAATCAACAAAAAATCTTAACTTGTAACAAATGCCCTAAATCTCGACTTCTACAACCACAACATCCTCAATCCGAATACCAATCTCTTGTAAAAATTGTGTTTGAATTCTATCTGGATTGAGGTCTATACCATCAACTCTACGTTGTCTTTTTCTTACTAATTTATTATAAGTTGCGGGGAGAGATTGACTGGGAATTGGCGGTATATCCAGGTAGGCTATGAGACGAATCAACCAATCTTCCATTTGAAGTAGGGCCTGACTCCACCTCCCGGAACAAGGGGATGGAGCTATAGACAGATTCAGTACAAACTCAATCGAGTTCATGCCAACACTTTTCTGATACAAAAAGCCTGGTTTATTGAGTTCTTGTTCCAAATGTTGGGTTTCTTCCTCGGTCAAGTTTTCGGCTCGTGCCAGGTCAAACTTATTGTCATCTTTGTCAGAGCCAACAATGATGCCTCTCTCTCTCACAAACCAAACCTTATTGAGTTTAAACTTTGCTCCGCTTAGAGGTGTAAATTTCCCTGCCGGAGCAAAATTCCTAACCGGTACTTTATGGTTGAGCATATGTTGTAATGCCCTTCTGTATTGTACCTGGTGTTTTGTATACAACTCAGTTATCCTTTGAACAGGTTCACTAAACTCCGGTAGCAAATAGGCAGATTGTCTATATTTGTTTATCCCGTTCTGAAGATAGGTTTGAGCCATCTGGTCCATTTCTTTGCGTAGAATTATCTCACGTACAATGGGACTCACTTGTTCACGCTCAAGCGTTAATCGCTCAAGTTTGTTTTGAAAATCTTTGAGTACACCCAAATCCTCTTTCTTTAAATATTCAACTCTCAAACAATCTTCTATTTCCCCCTTCAATTGAGAAACAGTTATCTCCTTTTTCCCCAACTTCTGAGAAGTCTGATGTAGTCTATTCGCAATCTCTATATATTCATCACCTTGTAGAATTTCGTGCAGTGGCCGAAAACGGAGCAAGTAAAAATCTGAAGGAATGAACTTTCTTTGCTCCAATATTTTCTCTATATGTTCCGGGGCTAACTCTCTGGCTTGCTGTAGGTAATCATCTGGTTCTGATTTCAACGTATCCCAAATAACTTTGTATCCAACCTCTACTCTCTGCCCCATCTCGTTGATATCTCCAGCTAACTGATTGAGTTCTAATTGCAATCCGGTAATTTCCTTGTCAACTCGTTCTACCTCCCCAAGTCGCTGTTGTTCAAATTTATCTAATGGCCTTTTAGCTTTTTTCTTTTGCAGTATCTCCGTAATTAAAGCTTGGTTACTGCGTATAAAACCAACTTTGGCTTCGATATCTTGTTTGATTTCAGTATGACGAGTGATTTTTGTTCTTCGTTCAGTTAATAGAGGAGCAAGGTTAGTTTTATCCTGCAATCTTTGGATTGCCAGTAAGATGTAAGGATCGGGTAAGAAATCAGGATAATGACTAATGAACTGTTTAAGATGATAACCAGATATTTCGTAGTTGGCTTCATCATGGGCTTGGAAAGCCCTCATTAAATCCTTAAATTTATCAAAATCTACAGATGTGTCCCGACTAAAGTGTTCCCACCAACCATTCCAGATTTCTTGGACGACAGCAGGATGAGTTTCAAGGGCAACTTTAAAAGCATTTACGGCCCGGTTAATTGCTTCCTCTTCAGTCACAGATTTATCTACACCTGGTCTATCTAACCATTCGACCCCCTTGCGATAGTAATTTAAGGCACATTTCCAGTTGCTTTTTTTAGGCGGCAAAGAGTGTTTAATTAACTTACGTCGAGACCATTGGTTGACGTAAAAGGTAAGGCCATACTCAGATGATAGATAAACCCACATATCCTGGTCAGTTGTGACATAAAATGGAACCAGGCTTATCACCCGGTCATTCACAAATTGTATCTGGAATATGGTGTTTTCTTCCAAAAGAGGCTCCATTCGCATCCCTTGAGCTTCCAACCGTTTGTGAATAGCCTGCCATACCCGTTCTCGCTTTTGTTTGCACCAGTTGACATACCGCTTCTGTCCCTCATCTTCTTTACTACCACCCAAGAATACAGGAGGCCACCCTCGCAAAAACGAGTCGATAAGAACAGCCAGGTTAATCTCATTTAGCCGATCATCCCGTTCGCGGTCTCTGCTTTTAATGCTGCTCATCAGGGCATCCATCTTGTCTATCCATTCCTGGTCTGATTTTAATAAGCTGGGCAGGATTTTTTCGTAGTATTCCTGTGGGCTGGTATATGACTCTTTACCTTCTTCAGCATTTACGGTTACTGCATTGACATAATCCCTTGAGCCGGAGATTTTAACATCCTTTGCCTGTTGTCGTTCAGGGGATAGAGAGCGATAATATTTGCCATAGTTTTCATAATTCTCCTGGTCTTGCCGTAACCAATCTTGATATATCTGCTTACGGCGCAAAGCGTCATCCGTCATTTCTAAAATCAAGGTTTGGTGGTGAACTTCTTTAAGATAGGTAAAATCTTCTGACTCAAAAAGATAGAGTGGCAATTCAAACCTGAGAGGATTCGGACTTTCACTTCTTTGAGAAAGAGGAAGAAATGGGAACAGGAAAGTGCGAGTAGGATGGCCATTAGTACCGGCTTTTAACAACACCCGGGCATGTTTCTGCTGTGCTTCACGAATCAGAGCATATATTTTGTCCTGAATTTGCAGGTAAGTACCGTTGTTAACCACCTGAATAGTGGAAAGGCCAACATTTTCCTGAAAAGGCTGGAGGTTTCCGACCATTTCTTTAAGCGGTGGAACTTTTTGAGCAGCCTGAAGAGTAACAGGCATTGGTAACTTAATATCAAGGTTTGAAACCCCTACAGTTCCCTGGAGAAAACATGCCCCTGGAACCAGCAGCGAGGCCTCTGCACTTTCCATACTCAAGTAAGTGTTATAGATTAAAGAGCTAATCTGTTTACATACCAAGCTGTTGGCATGACCGGCCAGAACAATATGAGTGGTATCCTGACCATTTTGGTAAGCCCAACTGTTAGCATTGCTGGCATTGATGTAAGCTGCCGGCTCATGGCACATTTCATAAATATGAAAAGGGGGGGCTTTTTTTTGAACCGGCTTGAAGACAAAAGGTTGAGATTTACTTTTTTGTTGAGCTAAATAATGTTCTAAAGATAGTTGATCATCTTGTATCCGGCAGGCTGTCTCAAAGTCACAACCATACTCAATTGCCAATTCCCAGGCTTGTCTATCCAGAACCTCCAGTGATAAGTCTCCCTTAATAATCTTTTGAGCGGTAGCTACCGGAATATTTGCTTTTCGGGCCAACAATCCGGCTTCCCAATTTTTGTAGTTACGATGAGCATTGCGTAACAATACAAAGCTAACACCACCTCCGAGTGCAAATGCTCCAAAACTAAGCAAACAACTAATAATACTCACGGCGAGACCGTTCCTTTCTGGTTTTTACCAAAATTTGGCATAGGGTTGGGACCGCAGGCGGTCCTGCTTGCACTAATGAATTGAGCGCTTCCATGCAGGATTCAGGATTACTCAATTTCTCCGTAAAGTAATCAACATCTAAAGAAAAAGAGGTACTCCCTATATTTCTGTCAGAGCCTCCACTTGTCAAATCAGGGTTAATTCTGAAAGGGTTATGGTCGTGATTGAATTGGGCTATCTCAAAATCTACCTCTCCGGTGAAATGTTCGTGAATAAGCAAGTCAGCATTTTTACTGATGGTTGGGTCTGAATGTGCCCTGGCCCGCAGCAATTCATCCATTGCCTCGTCTCCTTGACCGTGTAAGGCATCCATAGCAAAGACCTGTGTCTTACGGTCAGAATCGCCCATCATTTCAATCAATGTTGGCCTGATATCATCTCCCTGGGCAACAACTCTTTGCAGTAATATTTTATGGTCAGGTGTTTGCTCAATCAATGCCTTTAGAGCATCTACATCATTTTCGCTGGCTATCTGCGAGAGTTGATAATCAATAACAGCCTGGATATCAGGTCTTTCCCCGGTTTGAAGCCATTCAATCATTTCTTGGGCTACCGGATTGCCAGGTGCAACCTCTTCTAAAAATGGTAAAATATCACTCGCTTGTTCATGTAACATCTCAAAGGCTACATCGCCAAGCTCAGGGTCATTGCTTTGAGCAAAATCAATTAACATAGCCCATGCTTCTGGACCGGCATCGCGCAAGACTTGTTCAGGGTTTTCGGTGCTAAGCAGAACAGCTTTTGCTTCAGCCATGTTGCCTTTGGTATAAGCTTCAACTGCTTTACCAAAAGGAGTTGAAGGAGGGTCGCTACTTTTGGCAGGTACTTCAAGTTCACCTTCCTTGATGTGGGCCATTATCTGGCGCAGCAGCATATTTTTTGGTAAATCCCCTTCTCCTCCAGGAAAATCTACATCTAAAGGCGCAGGCAATTGCCCATCTTGCAGTTCACGGATAACTAATTCTCCCAACCTTTGGGTTCTTTCGGACGGGTCATCTATATCCGCAATTTCAACCAAGGCGTCTTTCAAATCCATATCTAAATCAGGTGTCCAACTTTGGTGAAGGGCATCCTCTAATAAATCAGCACATTGAGGATTCATCAGGTTGCCAATAGCATCTGGCCGTGTGATCGGATTTTCAATACCCCTGACAAAAATATCAACGCTATCTTGAACATCTGCTGGCGAAAGGCTCTCGCCAAATTGAACCTTGCTCCAGAAATCTGCCAATTTGTGTGTGTCTGCTTCCGACCAGGACAGGTGATCACCACCATTCAGATCCCCATCCCATATTAATGAACCTGAATCAAAGCCTAACTGCTTACCCATTTTTAAACCTCCTATAAAAACTATTATACCCTCTATTTAGGGGGTTGAGAGGGTATTTTACTAAATATTATATTTGGAATTTCCATTTTGGGAGCAAGAAGTTCCATAGACAAATTGTAGACACAACTTGCATCATCAACCGACCATGTTGCCTGAACAGGCGGCATGGCTATATCTTTAGGATACACAAATATTTTATAATCACCCGGCGAAATTGTAAATGCTTTAGTCTGGTCTACACTCAAAGCAAACCGTTGTACTGATGAACCTTGCACCAGAATGTGCAAATCGGTACCAGGAGTAACAGATATACGACCAGATGTCAGTTGAACAGCGCGTGAGTTATTTACAAGACGTAATTGAGGTTCACCCCAATTTTGATTGGATGTCTTGTTTACATTAAGTTTGGTCGGCTTGGCCCATCCTTTCTGAACAAAACAACCAATTTCACACTCACCAAATTTCTGATTAATAGTTTTTCGAGTAAAAGGAGTATCGTAATAACCCTGTAAGGCTTCCAATAAGTCAATTGCTTCAAAATACATCTGGTATCGTTGTAGTAAGTCCACAAAAGCTAATGTTTCTTCAAATCCTCTATCACCAAAAGAGGCCAAATTCTCCAGATAGTTTTGCCAGGATGGGTCTTTATCTCGTTGTTGTATAACTTCAAGTAATTGGGTGCGTAAAGATTTGATTTGAGAAATCCAATTTAAAAATTCTTGCAAAATACGAATTTCACTTGAACCCGGAGGAAAAAATTTGTTGGAGTGTAAATCTTCCTTAAGAACTGTCTCCCAATCATTATCAGGTTTCCCATCAGGCCACTTGCCATAATCTAAAAATATACCATTCGGGCTATAAGGCGCAGCCATTTTTTGGTTAGGTAATACAACACCCAAACGTTTGTTCAATTCACCGGAATTTCTTAAATCATTAATTGTCTTTTCACGCATCCTGAGATAATTAGGCCAGATTTTAGAAAGAAAATCCTGACCAAATTTTGCGCCTAGTTTCTCCGGCAAATCTTGCGTCAGATCAAGTCGTACCAACTGTTCAAGATGCAGATAGATAGGTCGTTTGGTGATTGATTCGGGCAGGTCCAGCAGAGCTTCTTGAGCTATCTGACTTACTGCTGGGTTCTGCAACAAAAACTCTTGGTCAAAATAGTTTAATATATCTTCTAAAACTTGATGCATTTGTAATGAACGTTTTGTCAACCATAAGTTTATGTCTGTAACCGAGTTATCTATTTGGTCTATTATAGTCATATTGGCTAAATCACTCATAAAGTTTTTTCTGTCCTTTTCGTTAGGATGTTTTAAGGACATAATAGCCCACCGAGTTTGCCATTGGATTGTTTTGGGAATCAACCAAAAATATTTTTGGTAAGACTCCTCTAAGCCCATTGCTCCAACAAATGCAAAAAAGGTCCCACCCCCAATCCCTATAACGCTACCCCAAAAACCAAAACCAAATGCTAATACAAAATAGATTAAAAAAATCAACCAACAACAATAGATAAAAACGCGATAACTGGCCGCAAAAGATGAGCTTAAGCTATAGATACTATAGGCCCCTATTACAATGGTATTTAAGAAGAAGGTGGCAAACAGAACACTGCTTGAAGCAAACTGTGGCCACAGAATAGAGGGTGAAATCATTAGAATCCCCAAAAGTATCAGGGGAATGACAAAGGAAGGGTTTTGAGACCTCCAAAATAGTCCTAACACCAATCCTACAAAGAGTCCAATGACAAGCTGTAATCCAATTTCCGCAATGGTATGTCCGAAAATTATCAGACTTATGCTTATTAATAAAATGGAGACAAGGGGCAGAAAAATACCTGCCAAACGCAAGTTCTTTAAAACAAAACCTATAATGCCTACAGTCAGCAATATCCCCCCAAAAGTTATGAAAGATAAGGAGAATATGGAAGTTGCTGATATTCCTATAGTTCTTGGGTACAAACCTATCAGGCATACGGTAATAGCCAATAAGATTGAACTAATAATGATAGATGAACGATTAATTGATTTTGTTGTCATTTTTTAACCCTTGCTCAATATGGACTTTTGTTGTTCTACAACCATTATACTGGCAAAAATCGTGATACCAACGCCAATTAATAGAACTAACCATTGCTTTCTGGCTATAATTTTACCAATTTCTAATCGTGCCACAGCAGGGTTAGGTAGATATTGTTCCGCCTGTTCAAAATAGGCTATCGCTTTGTTCCACTCCTTATTGTTTTTTGCCTCGTAACCTTGTGACAGGTATAAATCGCCTAGTTCTTGACGTAACGGTAAACTGGGATATGTTGCCATAGCTTCTTGCCAAAATTTTATAACCTTCTCAAAGCCATCTGCTTGTTCTATCTGTTCAGCCTCTTGAGTCAGTGTTTCAACAAATAATTGAATAACCACATCATTTTCTGGGCTTGCAGACAAGTAGTTATCTAAGACAGTTTTTGTTTGCTGATAATTACCAGAGCAGTTGTATGCCTTTACAATTGGGATTACATCCTGGTTTGGCCGATATTCAGTTATTTCTAAAAATTGATCAAATAGTTGACTGGAATGGGTGCAATCTCCAGTCTCAAAATAAGCTATCCCTTCTGTATAGAGACTTTCAGCATGTTCCAATCTCTTCTGTCTATACAATTCGGTCAATAAATTTAATGCCTCGTCAAGAGTTATATCAGGCGAGACAGTTACGTTATTTTGTTTCAATACCTCATTGATGGAAGGTAAGGCTGCATTTCCTTGTTCTTGCAATAACTCTAATATTATTTCTTGACCTGTGGAACTTGTCGATAACAGAGTTTCAATAAGGAGTAAATTTTGCTTTGGTAGCCAGGTATGTAATGTCTCTACCACAGCTTGATATTCTTCATCACCATCTGAAGCTATTGAGAGAAATGGCAGAATTTGCTCTTCAGGCGTTGCAAGATTTAATCTCTTTAAAACTCGAATTGCAAGTTCTGATTTTTCATTATTGCCACCAACACTCTGAATCAAAATTGGCAAAGATCTTTCTCCAATAGAAAATAAAACATCATCCAAAATATCCATCAGAGATTTATCCTCTTCAGCAGCCTGATCTAGCAGTTCGATAATGGTACCATTCTCACCCACTAAAGATTTCATTTTTGAGAAGGCTTCTTGGTAAGACTGACTAGAGTAAAGTTGTGCTTTGTCTAATACAGCTTGTGCAGCATCTAAATTCTTGCTTTCACTAAGAATAGGTAGTAACAATAAATCTTCAAGCAAGTCAGCTATCTCGTCCTCTTGAGAACTGATTGCTTGAAATCTCTTTATAATCTGAGGAATACTATCTGGAGAAAGAGACTGCAATGTTGATATTGATGCTTTACGTAAAACTGAATCATCCTCATATCCCCAAAAATATTCATCAAATATTTCATCAACATTTTCTATAGCCAAACGATAGTTAAGCACTCTCGTAACAAATCGTGATGGCTTATTTTGCATCGTGGCGACAATCTCAAAATCACTTGTTTCTCCACCTTTAATCTGAGACAAGATTGTAGTCGCTGGTGGAACATCCGTCATTTCAAGAAAGAAGATAGTAACTTCTACATCAAATACATCAATTGGTAAAGAATTTTTTATGGAGCCATTAATTTCTACTTTATAGCCATTATTCGTTTTGTCTAGGCTACCTCTATCGTCAATAACATCGACAACTCCAACACCATCTTCTTGTGCCATTACAGTCGAATTAGTTTGGGTTATACTTATCCCGACTGCTACTACAAACAAACAGATTAGCACTTGCAGGAGTAATTGTTGTTTCTTGTCAGTTTTTGCTTTAATGCTTACCATTTCCACTCCTTGTTTGGTTATTGTAGTGAATCCCAAAAGTTGGATAACTGAATCAAACCACCCACCGCGGCCGATACTGTATCGCCTCGGCAATCCCACGGGGAGGCTTCGCACTATGCGCCGTCTGAATATCCGCCTCCCCCGCCAAATCCGCAATCGTCCGGGACAGCTTCAAAATCCGGTGATACGCCCGCGCACTCAAATGCATCTGCTGCATGGCCGCTTTGACCAGGTTGGTGCTGGTCTCATCTAGGGGACAGAATACCCAAAGGGCACAGGCTGGCGAATCTTGGCCGGACTCATATACGTAGTACGCGCTGCCACGATCCGCTCCCGGACCATAGCGCTGGGTTCACTGGTACGCTTGCTGCTTAACTGCTCAAACGGCATACACGGCATATCGACGTGGATGTCAACCCACAGGCTACGCACTCCGGTCTAACAGGGAACCAGATATTAATTGGACTTTTACTAATTAATTGACATATAGGAGGCAGTATGTGGCTCTGATAGGCCGTTAAAAACTACCTTTCGGAAGCTATTTTGCTCCTGAAATCACTTGTCCAAACCCATTTTGGGCTATTCTGCCCACTTGAAGCGCACGTTTTGATTTTTTGGGGACATGGACGTCTATATAGCAATTAATTTATTAAGTTCCAATTAATAACGTGTGACCGTTAGCTTATTTTGTTGTTAAGATCGGTGTCGCTTTTGGAGTCTGAAGTTGTAAATGATAAGGCAAATTGGAGTGTATGCCTATTTTATTTTGATGTCTAGTAGAAGGTCAATCGTCTTCAGAATTAGTGCGTGGTGCCGATGATAAAGGTCAATGAAATACGATGATCGTACTCGAAATCTTTGATCACAAAGACTACTTTAATTTTAACAATTTTAACATACGAGAAAGGTTTTTTCTAGATTACTTTTGTGCTAACCGATAAGTGCTACTGGCTACTATTTCAGGAAAGTGTTTGGTAACCAGATTGACATATGATTGAAATTTGTCCGTCTCCCAAAGCACAAGTGCTGACAATTAATGACTAATTTTTAAACCTGCCGCCGCGGCCTATACTGAATCGCCTCCGCAATATGCGCCGTTTGAATATCCGCCTCCCCGGCCAAATCCGCAATCGTGCGGGCCAGCTTCAAAATACGATGATACGCCCGCGCACTCAAATGCATCTGCTGCATAGCTGCTTTGACCAGGTTGGTGCTGGTCTCATCCAGGGGACAGAACTGGCGAATCTCGGCCGGGCCCATATCGGCGTTGATCTGCAAACTCATGCCTTCAAAGCGAATCCGCTGGATGGTCCGAGCCGCCTCGATCCGCTCGCGGACCGTGGCGCTGGGTTCGCCGGTACGCTTGCTGCTCAGCTTCTCAAAAGCGACGCGGGGTACTTCCACATGAATATCGATCCGGTCCAACAAGGGACCGGATATTCTTTTCTGATAGTTTTTGACCATTGAGATAGAACAGGTACATTCCTTCTCTGGATCACTGTAATAACCGCATGGGCAGGGGTTCATACTGCCCACCAGGATAAAGTTAGCCGGATAGGTCAGGGAACCGGCCGAACGGCTGATAGAGACCACTTTATCTTCCAGCGGTTGGCGCAGCATCTCCAGCATGCGGTTACCAAATTCTGGTAGCTCATCCAGAAAGAGAACCCCTCGGTGGGCCAGGCTAATTTCGCCGGGCTTGGGCCAGCGTCCACCGCCAATCAGACCGGCGTAGCTGACCGTGTGGTGTGGGGATCGAAAGGGCCGGTGGCGCAGCAACGGTTCGTCGGGGGACAGTTGGTCGGCCACGGAGTAGATACGGGTGACGTCCAGGGCTTCTTCAATGGTCAGGCGGGGTAGAATACCCGGCATCGAGCGGGCAAGCAGGGTTTTGCCGGAGCCGGGTGGGCCACTCATCAGCATGTTGTGTCCCCCGGCTGCGGCTACTTCCAGGGCCCGTTTGACGTGTTCTTGACCTTTTATTTCGGACAGATCGCAGGCGTAGGGGGGCGGGTCGCCATCCACCGAAAAGTTGGCCTGGTAAGGTGACAGCGTCTGGTGGCCACTGAGATGATCGACCAGTTGCAGCAGGGACTGGATGGGGTAAACAGTTAAGCCCTCAATCAATGCAGCTTCGGCCGCATCTTCGGCCGGAACAAATAGGGTGGTAAAACCTTCCTCTTTAGCCAGGTTGGCCATGGGCAACACGCCACTGACGTGACGCACGCCACCATCCAGGGACAGTTCCCCCATCATAATGGCCCGGCTGACGTCGCCGTAGATTTGCTCTGAGGCCAGTAGGATGCCAATAGCGATAGGCAGGTCGTAGGCAGGACCGGCTTTGCGGATGTCGGCCGGGGCCAGATTAACGGTCAAACGATTCGAGGGGAAGGGCAGCCCGGTGTTTTTGATGGCCGCCCGCACCCGTTCCCGGCTCTCTTGCACGGCGGCATCGGGTAAGCCCACAATCGTCATCGAGGGTAGGCCGCGGGAGATGTCAACTTCTACTTCAATCAGGACTCCGTCCAGGCCGACAACGGCACAACTGGTGACTTTGGCCAGCATCTAATTTTCCTGGGATATCAGATTTCTTGGAGAAACTTGCCCAATTATAGCTAATTAATTTAATTAAGTCTAGTGACGTTTGTCACAATCAACCAGCCGGGGAAGTAGGCAGTAGGCAGTAGGGATTAGGCAGAATTTTCCCTATTCCCTTACCCCCTGGCTCGTTCAGAGAATGTTAAATCGGTTTCTTGGTCTTCCCGGTCGTAAGGTGACACCTTAACCTATTATAACACAAAAGGCGAGCAAAAAGATTTCAATTTAAATTTCAAAAATAATTCATTTTGAATTTTTTACAAATCCACACCGCTAACACAAAAAGGGACGGTTTACAAACCGTCCCTTTGTTAATTAGCTCTCTAAATTACGGATCAAAGCCCTCGTAATCGTCGGTACTCAGCCACCAAGTTAGTCTAGCCCCACACAGCCACAGCCAAGCCACCGACTACGGCTGATGATATGTCAGTATCATGCAGCCGTTTCTGAAAATGAAGGACCTTTAGGGTCTCAAAAACCCTAAAGGTCTGGAACACTGATCACTGACTACTGCTAAGAAACAACTTGTTTCTGACCACTTGAAGACCTGACAGGTTTTTAAAACCTGTCAGGTCTGGGACGCTGATTACTGACTACCGATTACTGAGCCTCACCGCCGGATCAAAAACAACAGCGAGGGCTCCTCAATCAACTCGCAGATGTAGTCCAAAAAGCGAGCGGCCGGCGCGCCGTCGGTCAGGCGATGGTCAAAGACCAGGCTGAGGGTCAGCATCTTGCGGATGACAACTTGATCATCCTTGACCACCGGCCTGGGTTTGATGCGGCCCACCCCTAAAATGGCGGCTTCGGGCAGGTTGATGGCCGGGGTAAAGGCGTCGACGCGGTGCATGCCCAGGTTGGTGATGGTAAAGGTGCCCCCGGTCAGATCATCCGGTTTACTTTTACCCACTCTGGCCCGATTAACCATCTCCCGGAACTCTGAGCCAAATTGTTGCAACCCCTTGGTGTTAGCGTCGCGGATGACGACCACCAGCAGGCCCCGCTCGGTATCGACGGCCAGGCCGAGATTGATGGGCTTCAGATACTCAACGGCGTCCCCTTCAGGGGCGAGACGAGCGTTCATATAAGGGAATTCACACAGGGCGTCGGCCACAATTAAGCCCAGTAGGTCGTTATACCCAGGAGCAAAGCCCCACTCGTCGGTAAACCTGGCTTTGAGCCGTTCGCGCAGGGCGACGAATTCGGTGGCATCGACCTCTGTCACCAGGGTCACCCGGGCCGTGGTGTGAATACTCTCGGCCATGCGGCGGGAAACAATGCCCCGGATGCCCGTGAGGGGCACGCGCTCCAATATGTTTTCGGCCGGTATGGGCGGGGACGGCGGGGCGGATATCGAGACGGGTGCAGGTACAGGGGCAGGCGTGGGCGCCACAGCCGGTTCCGGCACTTTTTCGAGGGAGGCGGTCTGCAGAACATCTTCCTTGGTGATTTTGCCTTGTTCGCCGCTGCCGGTAATGGTGCGCAAGTCGACGCCCAACTCGACGGCCATTTTCTGGGCGACCGGGGTGGCCTTGGGTATAGTTTCCAGGTAAGCCAGTACGTCTCGTTCAACAATCCGCACGCCGTCCCCGCCCGTGGGTGTCACTTGCCTCAGATCGAGGCCCTTTTCAGCGGCAATTTTACGAGCCCGAGGTGAAGCGAAAATGCGGCCGCCTTCTGTTTCAGGGGGGGCGGGTGGGGCTTCAGGCACAGCAACCGTTTCGGCGACAGCCTCAGCGGCCGGGGCAGCCTCGTCCGGGGCCGGTTCACCCTCCGCCTCGACGCCGCCAGGGGCAAAGGTCTCGTCCTTTTTGCCAATCGTGGCCACGACGACCAAAATTGGAACCACATCGCCTTCGTTATAGGGACCAATATGCAGATAACCTTTGGCATTGGCCTCTACCGGAAAAACCGCCTTGTCCGTCTCTACTTCCAGGATTTCGTCGCCAAAATCCACCCTGGCCCCATCTTCCACCAGCCACTTGACAATGGTTACTTCCTCAACTGTTTGACCTAACTTGGGGATATAAAAATCTTTGGCCATATTGTTCCTCAATTAGTTGGTTAGTTGGTAACTGCCTACCCTCATGTCATTCCGAGGAGCGGAGTGACGAGGAATCTCCGAAACTTTGGCCCAAAAGAGGTCTACCCTGTGCCCCTTGGGTATTTACCAAAACATTGGGGATTCTTCACTCGCTGCGCTCGTTCAGAATGACATGGTAGGTAGTTACGATAGTTGGTTGGTTAGCGAACGATTTTGCGGCAAGCTTCCACCAGCCGGCCTACGTTGGGAATGGTGGCATCCTCCAACACTTCGGCGCGGGGGATGGGCACGTTGACCGCAGCGACCCTGACCATTGGTGCGTCGAGCCAATCAAAGGCCAGTTCATTGACCTGGGCCATAATTTCGTTGGCAAAGCTGGTGTTCTCGTACGCCTCGGTGGCCACAATCAGGCGGCCGGTCTTTTTGACCGACTCTACGACCGTGTCGATATCCAGCGGCTTAAGCGAGCGCAGATCAACCACTTCCACGTCGATGCCCTCCTGGGCCACAACCTCGGCCGCTTCCAGGGCGCGCAGGACCATGCGGGAGTAGGTGACGATGGTCACGTCCTGACCTGCACGTTTTACGTCGGCCACACCCAGGGGGATGATGTATTCTTCTTCGGGCACGGGGCCTTTTTCTTTGTAGAGCATCTTGTGCTCGATAAACATGACCGGATTGTCGTCCTGAATAGCCGTTTTAAGCAGCCCCTTGGCGTCGTAGGGCGTACTGGGCATGACCACGTACATACCGGGGAAGTGCGTCCACAGCGACTCTAAACTTTGGGAGTGGTGAGCGGCAATGGCTCGCCCGGCCCCTCCCTCGGTACGTACGACCAAGGGTACCTTCGTCTTACCGCCAAACATATACCGGTTTTTGGCGGCCTGGTTGGCCAATTGGTCCATAGCCAGGGGGGTGAAATCGACGTACATAATCTCGGCCACAGGGCGCATACCAACCATGGCCGCGCCGACGGCCGCCCCGCCAATGCCTGCCTCGGAAACAGGGGTGTCGAGGATGCGCCACTGGCCAAACTCGTCAATCAAGCCCCGCGTGGCTCCATAAGCGCCCCCGTAAAGGCCAATATCCTCACCCAAGGCAAAAACCGTCTCGTCTCGGCGCATCTCTTCGGCCAGAGCTTCCTGGAGAGCCTGGGCATAACTAATCTGGCGCATATCGGGGCTGTTACGGACCTTCTCGCGCAGTTTCCGCTCGGCTTCGATGTCAGCCTGGGTGGTTTTGAGGGGAACGTAAACGTCGGTTTCAAGCTCGTTCAGGTCGGGTTCGGGGGAAGCTTCGCTGTAGGCCATGGCTTGGTCTAACTTTTCCTGGGTGGCTTCATCTAACTGGTCAAACTCTTCATCCGTCAGCAGACCAATCAATTTCATCCCGTCTCTAAGTAAGGTGATGGGGTCGCGATCTTTCCAGGCTCGCTCCTCCTCACGGGTGCGGTAGGCCCGGGGGTCGGAGTGGGAGTGACCGAACCAGCGGTAGGTTTTGGCCTCGATGAGGGTGGGACCATCACCTCGACGGGCCCGCTCGACGGCCCTGGCCACGGCCGCCCGCATCGCCAACATGTC
The DNA here is from genome assembly GCA_034409055.1 of Anaerolineae bacterium. Lineage (GTDB taxonomy): Bacteria > Chloroflexota > Anaerolineae > 4572-78 > J111 > DAOUMU01. The sequence goes on along the minus strand of DAOUMU010000522.1, from coordinate 9,905 downwards.
CATCCCATCAACCGCCTCGCCAGGGATACCGTAGGCACAGGCCCGGTCGGCCGCGTCAGGGAGTTTGCTGGCCTTAGCCCAGGGCACAGACATGGCGTACATGTTGTTTTCTACGACAAAAATCACCGGCAAATCCCAAATACTGGCCATGTTCAACGACTCGTGGAAGCTACCTTCATTGGCTGCGCCATCGCCAAAAAAGCAAAGAACCACTTTACCGGTCCCCTGCAATTTCTGAGCCAGCGCCGCACCAACGGCCACGGCGATGTTGCCACCCACAATCCCGGTTGCGCCCAGATTACCGTGGGTTACGTCGGCGATGTGCATGGAGCCACCTTTGCCCTTGCAATAGCCACCGGATTTGCCCAGCACTTCGGCCATCATTTTGTTGTAGTGCTCCTGCTTGGTCTCCGGCGTTTTGGCCGCCGTGTCGCCGTGGGCATGGCAGTGGCCGTGGCCACGATGAGTACTGGTAATCAAGTCACCATCGTCCAAGGCAGCCACGGCCCCAACGGCGACGGCTTCCTGGCCAGCATAGAGGTGAGACGCCCCCTTGAGCACGGCCCGCCCTAACAGATCGGAAATGTTATTTTCCAGGGCGCGAATTTCCATCGTCTGACGCAAATAGGTCAGCAAATCTTCTTTGGTCAAAGCCTGTTCTTCTACCAGCGCCGAAAATTGTTCGACGGTTTGGGATGTAGTCGTCTTATTCATTTTTTAGGTTAAACCTCCATCAAAGATTTAAAATCAAATTAAAGTCACTTGAATGCCTTCTTTGCCCAGTTCAGCCACCATTTCAGCCGGGGCCCTGGCATCGGTAATGATCTGATCAATATCCTCCAGGTGAGCAAAAGACATCAAGCCAACGCGTCCCCACTTGGTGGCATCCAACACCGCAATCACCTGCCGGGCCATGGCGACCAATGGACGTTTCATCTCGGCCTCGGCTGCACTGACATCGGTCAGTCCTTCCGCTTTGGTCAGGCCGTGAGCACCGAAAAATCCTTTTTGGATGTTGAACTGGCGGACCAGTTCCAACCCATCCACCCCAATCAAAGAAGCCGAGTCACGTCGCACTCTACCGCCGGGCATAACCACATTCACCCCCGGCGCATCTAACATCTCCACGGCCACCATGAGACTATTGGTCAGGATGGTCAGTTCGCGGCGGTCTTTGAGATGGCAGGCAATGGCCAGCGCTGTGCTGCTGGTATCCAAAATGATAGCCTCACCGTCCTGGACCATAGCCGCGGCCTCTTCAGCAATGTGATTTTTCTCAACAACTTGCTTCTGCCGCCGCACGGCCAGCGATAGTTCCTGCACGCCCTCTTTCACGTTGGAAGAGGGTACTGCCCCGCCATGCGTGCGGACCACTAACCCCTGGTCGGCCAGGGCCTGTAAATCGGCCCGGATGGTTACTTCGGACACCCCGAAGCGTTGCCGTAAATCGGCCACAGAGACACGCCCGGTTTCTCGGATGAGGTCAAGAATGGCCTGTCGTCGCTCTTCTAAAAATAATTCGGTATACATCAAAACTTTCGTTTATTTTCGATTGACTTCATTTTATCACGAAATATAAATAGGGGCAAATTACTCAAAACAAATCAAAAAGTCCTACTCATGTTATCCTGGCAAAATAGCAGATTTGTCTCAATATTTAACTTTGAGATTGATTGCCATGTGTGTTATACTATTCTTAGTTAGTTCATAAAGTTGCAATCGCTGGGTAATGGAATAATATGCCCCGAGTCCCCAATCCTTATTTTGCTGGTCCACCAGCCACCCACCCCGACACATTTTTCGGTCGTCAGGATGTGTTGCGTTTTGTCGATGACACGTTGGCCTCGCCAATGCACAACATGATTGTTTTCCATGGCCAGCGTCGTATCGGCAAAACCTCTATTCTGCATCAAATTGCCCGTCGTTCGAGTCAAGATTACCAGGCCGTTTTTTTTGACCTACAGAGTAGTGTCGACAGTCCGGCCCATGATCTTCTCTACGGACTGGCGCGTGAGGTAGCCAACCAGCTTAACCTACCTGCTCCAGGTCGGAGTGATTTTCAGCATGACTCTGATGCCTTTCGTACGCTCTTTTTACCCTATGTTTATGAGCAGTTGGAGGACAGACGCTTGCTGCTCTTGCTGGATGAATTCGATGCCCTGAGCCTGGAAACAACTCCGGCCGAACTGGATACCTTGCCCTTTGTTCAAGCCCTTAATCGCATTATCCAGAGCGAAGACAAGCGGGTCGTCTTTCTCTTTGTCGTCGGCCGCCGGTTGAAAGACCTCTCTTCGCAGCAGTTGCAAATCTTCCGAGGCGCACTTGATCGACAGATCACGCTACTAAGACGGGAAGCCACGATGGAATTAATTACCCGCCCGGTGCAGGACATCTTAACTTATCAGGATGCGGCTACCGAGCGAATCTGGTCCCTGACCAGTGGCCATCCCTACTTTACCCAATTGATCTGCCATAAACTCTTTAACCAGGCTCAACACCAAAAGGTCTGGACCGTGACCGAAGCGCACGTGGATGCGGTCATTGACGACGCTATCAGTGCCGGCCAGGGCGCCTTGCAATGGTTCTGGGATGAAGTACCGCCGGTTGAGCGTTTCACGCTGTACACAATCGGCCAGATTGAAGCCAGGGGCAAAGGGGCTACGCTTGACCAACTGATTGCCCGGCGCGATATACAGCGGGTGCAGGTTTCTGATATTGAGCTGCGAGCTTTGCCCGACAAATTAGTAGATCGTCAAGTACTCAGGCGAGTCTCGGAGGGATGTTACCGCTTTGCAGTTGAATTGGTGCGTCGTTGGACGGTTCAAAATCACTCCCTGGAAGAGGTCACTACCGAACTGACACGAGTGGCTGTTGACGAGTCGGCCAAAGCCTTCTTCCGGGCCGGGCTGGCCGCATACCGGGCCGATGATATTGACTTTGCTCTTGACAGCTTCGGCCGGGCTTTAAGCATCAATCCCGATTATGTAGAAGCCCGCCTCTGGCTAGCCCGCACCCGGGTCAAAGCCGGTGACTTACTGGTCGCCATTGATGAGTTTGCTTACGTCGAACGCTTCGGTGGTCGAGAAGCGACGGAAGCCCGCCTCGGCCTGGCCGACGCTCGAGCCCAATACGGCCAGCAACTCGAAGAAGCGGGCAAAACCGAAGAGGCTATCCAGGAGTACCGACGGGTGTTGGAATTGGACAAGGGGCATGCGCTGGCTAATGCCAAATTAAGCGAATTTTTCCGGCAACATGCTGATGAGCGCCTGGAAAATGAAGGGGTCGCGGCTGCCGAATCTCTTTATGAGCGGGCAGTACAGCATAAGGTAGATATGGACCTGGAGCGTCAAATAAAAGAGCGTCTCGACCAATACAGCCAAGCTCAGGAAGCGCTCCATAACTGGGAAGAGGCTGAGCGAGCCACACGTCTATCCGCCAGACTGATGTCCAGCGTTGGGGACCAGCAAGAGGCGTTGCTTCACTTTCACTTGAGGCAAGGCCGTTGGCACTTAGAGCGACATGAGTTGGAGGCAGCCGCCGATCTTTACCACCATGTATTGGAGGAAGTTAACGGTGACACCCCGCGTCAAATGATTCAAAATGACATCCTGCGTTATAGCCAGCAACAGGAAGAAGATAATCACTGGTCCCAGGCTGAGACCGCCTTGACCCTCCTGGTCGAACTTTTTCCCGATGACCTGGAAAACCGAAACCGGTTGGTCGATAGCCTCTGCCGCCAGGCTGAATTCTACCTGGATCAGGATGATCTAACCAAGACTAAAGCAGCTTACCAGCGTGCCTTAAATTGCGACTCTTCGGATCAAGGTGTGATCGATCTGATCAGAGACGGTTTTCAATCATATCGCCGAGCCCGTCAGAAGGATAGAACGTCTCAAAGCCGAAAATTGATTGAGGAAGCAATGCTCGTCCTGGTTGAAGTGTTAGACCAGAATGATACCCTGGCCTATCAATGGCTGTCTGAAGCCCGGACGGAGTTGGGCGATGCCTTGTACCAGGAGGGTAAGCTGGCAGAGGCTCACGTAGTTTATCTGCAAGCCCTGGATGACACGACCCATTTACTTCAGCTTGTCTCTAAGACAGACGGTCAAATTTGCCGCCAACGGGCAGCAATCTGGTTGAAGCTGGGCCAGGTCGAACTGGACAGAGGCGAATTTGACGAGGCCACCGAGCGATTTCAACAGGCTCTGGCTGATGCTACCGATGAACAGGAGGTAGCGGACCGGATCAAAACAGCGTTCAACAGGTATCGCCAGCGACAGGAGAAGGAGCTACGTTGGAGCCACGCCAGACGGGCGATAGAAGTGCTGGGACACCTGTTCCCGGGTGATGAGGAGGTAAAATTCTGGTTGGCCGAGACGCGGGCCGCACTGGCTAACTGGCATCTACAACGAGCCATCCCCGACCTGGATGAGGCTCAACATTTGGCCCGAAGTGCCCTGGAAGAAATTGAAGAACTATCTTACCGAAGGGCCGACCTGATTACCACCCGAATCAAAGATTCTTTTCAGACTCGTTGTCAGCAGCAAGAGCAGGCCGATCCACCGAATTGGGGGCAGGCCGAGCAGATTATGAATAAGCTGGTCAGCCTCCTGCCCGGTGACCCAACCGTACATCGTTGGCTGGCCGAAACACGGATCAGGCAGGGCGACTGGTACCTGGCTCAAGAGAGTCATCCTCCCCTTGAAGGCTCTGATTATCTGACCAAAGCCGCTGAGGTCTATAAACGGGCTTTAAATGATTTACCCAATGACAGCAACCTGGTAACACATCTCAAGCATAGTTTCAGAACCTATCAGAAGCGACAGCAGCAATCAGACCCCCCCGCCTTATTGCTAGCCAGGCAAGCCATACAGACTCTGGCCGAGCTACTGCCCTACGATAAAGAAGTCCAGCAGTGGCTGGCCGAGATCGAAGCAGCAATCATCTCTGCACCATCCCGGTGGGGCTTGCGGACACGGTGGCCAGTCATTATTGCTGTGGCCGTGGCTGTGGTCTTGTGTTTAAGTGGCCTTCTCTTTTGGCCAGGAGACCTTAGCCAGACAATTGCATTCCTTGGAAAAGACACACCAACCCCGACTGATACAGCCAGCCCACCCCCAACTGGTACTGTCACTGCCACCCCAACTGGTACTGTCACTGCCACCCCAACCAGCACTGCTACTCCAACCCCAACCGGCACTACCACCTCAACCCCAACCAGCATTGCTACCCCAACCCCAACCGATACTGCCACCTCAATCGAGACCACCCCAATTTACCCTGCTCCGCAGTTGGCAGGCCCTAAGTCTGGGGACTCCTTCCGTGGGGCTAGCTCCCCTCCCGAATTGAAGTGGGAACCAATCGACGAGCTTGGTCCCGATGATTTTTACCTGGTAAAACTCCAATTTTTGGAAAACGGTCAGCCCTCTTCTTACACGCAGCCGTTGAAAGACACAGCCTGGGAGGTACCCACTGACATCCTCCATCGAACCGATTCGCCGGAACGGGAAATTCAGTGGTCGGTCGTTGTCGCTCAAATTCCTCCAGACAGCGATAATGAAAATGCTGCTGAACTGAGTGAGCCCAGTGAAACGCGATTCTTCACCTGGCAACCGAACCTTGTCCCGCAGTTGGTTAGTCCTGGTTCCGGTGTTTCCTTCCGGGGAGCCAGTTCCCTGCCCGAACTGACGTGGGAACCAGTAGACGAACTTGGTTCCGATAATTTTTATCTGGTAAAGCTCCAATTTTTGGAGAAGGGCCAGCCATCTCTTTACACCTGGCGGGTGAAAGACACGGCCTGGGAGGTGCCCGCTGAGATTTTCCATCGGCTTGACCCGTCGAAACGGGAAATTCAATGGCAAGTCGTGGTGGTCCAAATCCCCCCCGAAGAAGAGAATAATGAAAATGTGGTGGAGTTAGATTCCCCCAGCGAAACACGGACGTTTATCTGGCAACCAAAACCTTTACCCAGTGGCGAAGCGCTTGACGTAGTCGTCAATCCCGCCGATAATCTCCAGGTACTGGTTGTCTTGAAGGAAAAAGGAATTTACAAATCAGATAACGGTGGGATCGATTGGCGTCAAGTTTCAAATGATCGTACGGTTGAGACGTTGCACGTTGCTCCGGCGAATCCCAAAATCATCTATGCCGGGGTTTACCGTCACATCTTGCAATCTGAAGACGAGGGCGAAACGTGGCAGGCCTGGCCCATTCCACCTAGCACTCAAGTCTATGCCATTGCCACCGATCTTGATGAGGCCAATATTGTTTTCATCGCCACCGAACGAGGCATTCTGCGCAGCGGCGATGGCGGTGAGACCTGGTCAACGCTTGACCGGGCGGGGACTAACGGTGGGTTGGTACTGAATAATCCGTTCTATAGCATCGTGGCGACTAAAACATCTCAAGGTAACCGGGTTTACGTGGCTGGCGAGGGGAATCAAATTTATTGGCGAGGCACAAACGATCTCAGCGCTCCTTGGAAAACACAGGTTTGCAATGTCTGTGCTCCGCCGATTTTTTCGTTAGCTGTTGATCCTGAGAACAGTAATAAACTCCTGGCTGGTAGTGATAAAGCGACATTGGCCATCAGTTTGAATGAAGGCTATGAGTGGCGCCCGGTCACGGAGATTCCTACGGTTATTCCAACACTGAAGTTCTCTATCCTGGCGATCGATCCAACCAATCCTCAAACTATCTATGCCGGTAGTGGCACCCACCGTCATCTCTCTGATGGCCAGGGACTCTATCGCAGCCAGGATGGCGGGCAAACGTGGCAGCGGTTTAACAACTGGGCACCATCAGACCAGGGCACAGGAACGTATATTCAGGGCATTGCTCTCACCCCTCAGCTTATCTTTATTGCCGGTTCCAACGGCGTTTTCCGCTCAGACGATGGAGGGAATAGCTGGACCCAGCAATGAGGATTCTGCATGACTTCGCTTTGCAGGAGGATATAGAAACAGGAATTGAGAAACCACGAACAGAACCACAAGGAAGTAAAGAGTGAGAGACGCCAAAGCGACTCTTTTATTCACAGCCGTCCTGTGCCACCCTCGCATTTTATTGGCCGCAACCATGAGGTTGACCATATTTTGGACCAATTGGCTAACCCGGCTCGAGGCAGCAGCGCTGTCTCCGGCGACCCCTGCATAGGCAAAACCTCCTTGCTGCATTACCTTTGTGAGCCCCAGGTGAGTGAGCGGTGGGGATTGTCACCAAGCTGGTGTCATTTTCTCTACCTGGATTGTCACAGCATCGTTCCCTTCAGCGAAACGGCTTTCTGGCGACACACATTGCGTGAGTTGAAGCAGTACCTAAGTGACGATGAGGACCTCAGTGGACAGGTTCAGGAGTTACTGGCACAGACCAGCCCCGATATTTTCGATCTCAATAGTCTCTTCGACCAAATTGCCCGCGCTGATCGCCTGGCAGTGTTGATGCTGGACGAATTTGAAGGGGTTGTAGAAAATCTTGACCAGCACGAACCACGGCTGCTCTATCACTTGCGGTCGCTTCTCAACCGGCGGGAGCGAGGTTTAGCCTTGCTGGTTGCCACCCGCGCGCCGCTCAAGCAACTGTGTGCGGACTTTCGCTTTGCCGGTTCCCCTTTTGACAACGCTTTCTCGGCGATTGTCTTGCCTCCCTTCAGCGAAGCAGAAGTAGACGAACTCCTCAATCAATATCAGGCCGACTTTTCCGCCACTGAAAGCAGTTTTTTGCACCAAATGGCCGGCACGCATCCCTATCTGGTTCAACTGACCGCCTCGCTCATCATTCGGGCCCGGCGTGACCATACCACCGCAGAAACTTCCCTGGGACAAGTTGAGGCAGACCTCGAACGGGAAGCGGAGCGATACTTTTCAGATATGTTCGGTTACTCGAGCGAGCCTGAGAAGATGTTAATGACCTGGCTGGCGCTATACCCGTTGAGCCAACACTTGCCGACTGATACGACCAGTTTGGGAGAGCTGTCAAAAATCTTTGCACGCTATGACCAGGAGACGGCTTATCTGGTTAAACGGGGTCTGGTGCGACTCCAGCCAGACAGGCCGGTCCTCTTCTCCCCCATTTTTGGTCGGTGGATTTTGCGCCAGGTGATCATTGCCGGAGGCCCGGAACTATTATCCGGCTGGGAGTCTCACTACGCCACCCTTCTATCGCCGGTGGAGAGAGAAACGCTGGTCAATCTGGTTGATAAGCTGGTCAGGTGGCCGGCTATTGTCAGGACACCGGAGTTACTGGCCAAGGTGTTCGTCCAGGACGAAGTCGATCTGTCGACAACTTTGGCTGGCCGGCAGGTGCTGGGCCGTTACGTGATTGAGGCGTTAATCGGTGGCGGCGGCATGGCCGATGTTTTCAAGGCGCGTGATATCCGTTTAGACCGGCTGGTGGCCGTCAAAAAGCTACGTCCCACCCTCTCCGAGGCGGGAGAAGTGCAAACTCGTTTCCGACGAGAAGCGCAGGCTGTGGCCGGACTACGCCATCCCCATATTGTGCGAGTCCATGATTTTGACATTCAAAGCGGTCATTACTACATGGTTATGGAATTTATTGAGGGTCATAATCTAAAAGAGCATTTGCATAACCTGGAGGCAGTCGGGCAAACCTTGTCCTGGGAGGAAGTCTTGCGGATTGCCGTGCCCGTGGCTGATGCGCTGGATTATGCCCACCAGCAGGATATGATTCACCGGGACGTTAAACCGGCTAACATTCTACTGGCGAACGATGGCGGCGTTTTTCTGGCCGATTTCGGCCTGGTGCGATTGCTTGGTCAATCAGATTTGACCGAGACCGGGGGACTGCTGGGTACCCTGGCCTATATGGCCCCGGAGCAACTCATGGGCCAGAGCCAAGACATAGACTACCGGGCTGATATTTATGCGCTGGGTTGTGTGGTCTACAAGATGCTGACCGGACGTACTCCCTTCGAGTCGGGCGAACTGCCCCTGGCCCATCTTAACACAGATCCTCTGGCGCCAGAGTGCCTTGTTCCTGAGCTACCTAAGCGGGCCAGCCAGGTCATCCTGAAAGCTCTGGCCAAAGATCCGGCTGAGCGGCCTGCCAGCGCTTCCCAGTTTATCGAGGATTTGCGCCAGGCGCTCATTCCTGCTGGCAATTGACAATCTACCAAAATAACTTTATACTCCTTTAGGCTATTGACTGGCCTTTTCTACGACAAACCTCATTGCCCATTTACGGTCCAATAGCTGCTTGGTTATGGCACTTTGTCAAAGCTGCATCAACTCCTGGCGATTGAAAACGTACTAAACAAAACTTCATATTTTAATTTTTGAGAGGGGGAAAGTCCGATGAAAGTTTCAAGAATCTTAGCTACCAAAGGGATGGACGTGATTACCATCCGTCCTGAACAATCTATCAGAGAGGCTATTGCCTTGCTGGCCAAACATAATATTGGAGCGCTGGTGGTTGTGGCTGAAACAGATAAGCCGGTGGGTATTCTCTCTGAACGGGATATTATTCGGGCCACAGCCAACAATGAGCAGGTGTTTTCCCAAACCGTCAGTGAGCTTATGACCAAAAATGTCATCACCGGCTTACCACAAGATGAGCTGCGAGCGGTGGCTAATGCCATGACCGAAAAGCGATTCCGGCATTTGCCAATTATGGACAAGGGCAAGCTGGTCGGCATTATATCCATTGGGGATGTGGTCAAGGTCGAGCGAGACCACTTTGAGGGTGAGGTTGATACCTTGCAAACTCAAATTTTAGCAGATGCAGCCTGAGACCAGAGGAAATCACTATAAGCCAGGGGGAAGGCACTGGTTCAGTTGAATGGGAATTGAGTAGTTAAACATACCGGACCTTAAAAAGTTCAAATAAGGACAGACCTCTCTCCAAGATACCCAGAGCGACCGCTGGCACCTGCTTGGTGGTAAAATGAG
>DAOUMU010000521.1:0-21563 GCA_034409055.1 Anaerolineae bacterium | reverse complement strand
TTTGAGACCCTCAATTGTATCATATCAAGCCAGCAAAACCAGAATTTGACTGGAAAAATCGTTATTGCCATAAGGCCAAGAGTTTTTTGACAATCAACAAAAAATCTTAACTTGTAACAAATGCCCTTATGGGTACTGCGCTCCTCGGAATGACATTTTTGGACAAATGTCAACAGAACCTAGTACTCCTCGGCGGAAGTGTTTTGGTAGTTGTCATATTTACTTTTTGCTCGAGGGGGATTGCCAAATCCCCGTCTAAAGCGCATAAGGTTGGGATTTGTCAATCCCTGGCGAGCGAATAACTACCGAAGGATTTATGCCGGGTTGTACCAGTTGCTCACGCTTGATCTTCATCAATTTCTTGGCTGTCTCAACGGCTACGGCCGCATCGCGACAGTAAGCATCAGCGCCGATATCCTGGGCAAATGCCTCATTGAGGGGAGCCCCGCCCACCAGCACGATCAGATTATGGCGAATGCCCGTTTCCTCAAGAGCCTGAATGACGACGCGCATATAGGGCATCGTGGTTGTCAGCAGAGCACTCATACCGATGATATCCGGTTGATGCTCTGTGATAGCCGCCAGGAAATCGTCGGCTGATTGATTGATGCCCAGGTTGACAACCTCAAAGCCAGCTCCTTCCATCATCATGGCCACCAGATTCTTGCCAATATCGTGAATGTCCCCTTTTACCGTGCCGATGATCATCTTGCCTATCCTGGGGGCACCGGTCTCGACCAGAAGGGGGCGCAGTATGGACATACCAGCCTTCATAGCATTGGCTGCCATCAACACTTCGGGCACAAACAGAATACCATCCCGGAAGTCTACCCCGACGATATCCATACCAGCAACCAAACCCTGGGTTAACACATCATAGGGGACCAGTCCCCGGGCCAGTAGTTCTTCCACCTCTTCGACCACTTCTTCAGCGTAGCCATCGTAGAGGTCTTCGCCCATTAACTCGAAAAGTTCGTCAAGAGGCATTGTTTTGATATCAACTTCTTCACTCATGTCACCCTCACTGATTTAGATATTGAATGTGTCCCACATTTGGGGAGTGTTATAGATTTTCAGATCTAGTTTGTTAAGAACGACTGAAGTCGTTACTACAAACTCGAGAGTTGCTGCTGCAACTCAAGCAGTTGATTAACATGGACGGTGTCGTGATCTACCAGATTTTGTACAAGACAGCGAAAGTTCGTTTCACCAAAGGTCTCATGAACAGCGGACCGCTGCCAGTCTTCTATCGAGCGATCCCCCAGAAAAGCCAGAGTCTCGGTACGGGCTGCTCGAAAGCGGACCATCAACTCGGCCAGACAAGCATGGGGGTCGTGAACCACCTCATCAGGCTCAATCACAGGCAGTACCGGCCGGTCCTTTTGAATAACCTCTTGTAAGCGCGCATAGTAGCGCGTTTCCACATCAACTAAATGGTTCAGGATGTCAGCCATGGACCACTCGCCAGGCAGCGGTACCTGGCGAACTACTGCTTCGTCAACAGCCTCCAATATCCGGGCAAGGGTGGCCGGTGTAGAGGCCAAGGCTTGCAGCAAGGTGATGTGTTTGGTTAGGGGTGGTTCATATACCGATTGATTCTTGAGCATTGTTGGCATATTGTATCGTAGTTGAGCCAACAAATTCAAGGGGCGAATCGTACAACGTTCTTTAGCAGTCGTTGTGCAAACAATACAACTTCTGTTCAGCACCCGGCCCTTGGCTGAACGACTAAAGTCGTTACTACCTGGGCCCGTCTGGGTACAAACGCAATTTGCGAAATCCCTGGCCTGCGTTATCATAGGCGACGTGTTTCTATTAGTGAACCACCCTGGCCAAGAGGACGAAAGACTATGGGAGCTGGGTAACAACATGGTTGAGATTTCGGCAGATGAGGCCCCGTCCAATCATTCAAGTCGCCGCGTTTATTTCTTGCTTTTATCCAATTTCCTCATACTCCTGGCCTGTACCTTCAATCCGCCCCCTATTCTGGTCAGGCTGGGCCTGATTACCCCCACCCCTACACCCGACCTGTTCGTCCATTATCGGGCGGCCTTGCAGCCGTGGGCGCGGGGTGATATTGAGACCGTGGGCCCGCTGCCCCGGTATCACATCACCGCCCAACTGGATGAAGCGGATACCACCCTGACCGGGGTTATGCAGGTTATTGTGCCTGCCCCCGGCCCGGAGTTGGTCTTTCGCCTCTATCCCAACATGAAGAACTACACCGGCTCGATAGAGGTCACGACAGCCCGCATCAACGACACAGCGGTAGCCATCACCCCCCTGGCCGACGGGGCGGCCATTCGCCTGGAACTGCCCCGCCTGGCCGATGGTAACCTGCCCACCTCGGCTACGGTTCACCTGGCCTTCAGCCTGCAATTGAGCCGCAATCTTACCTCAAACTACACCCTCTTTGGCTGGGACGGCCCGACCCTGAGTTTGCCCGGCTTTTACCCCACCCTGGCCGTGCAGCAGGGCGGAACGTGGGTCCTGGATTGGCCCCCCGATCACGGCGATGTGTTGTTCAACGAAGTGGCCCTGTATCAACTGGACCTGACTCTGCCCGCCGAGTTGGTGGTCGTGGCCAGTGGGGTGACCTTGAACGTGATTGACAACCCCAACGGCAGCCGGACCTGGCAAATTGCCGGCGGTCCCCTCCGGGACATGACCGTCATGGCCGGCCCGTTTCAGGCGGTCAGTGAACATGCAGCCGGGGCCACGGTCACCTCCTATTACCTGCCCGGCCACGAAGTGGCAGCCCAGGCCGTGCTGGCCCACGCCGCGGCCTCGCTGCGCCTGTACAGCGATACCTATGGCCCGTACCCCTATACCGAGCTTGACCTGGTCGAGGCTCCGCTCAACGTCCGGGGCATGGAGTACAGCGGCCTGGTCTTAATCGGAGAGGAACTTTACCGGAACCAGCGGGAGTTTTTGACTTTTTTGGTGGCCCACGAGGTGGCGCACCAGTGGTGGTATGGCCTGGTCGGCAGCAATCCCTACCAGCATCCCTGGCTGGATGAGGGCCTGACCGAGTACAGTGCCTTTGATTATTACCGGGGGGTTTTTGGCCAGAGTGAGGCCGAGCGGCTGCTGACCGGCCGCTGGCTGATCCCCTTCAAGGCTGCGGCCAACGGGGGGATAGACGGCACGGTTGACCGCCCGGCCAGCGCCTTTAACCCGGCCAGCTACGAGCTATTGGTCTACGCCAAGGCGGCCCTCTTTTTCAACGCCCTGCGCGAGCAGTTAGGCTCGGACATGTACCGGCAGGTCCTGCAGACCTATTACGCCGAAAACCGCTACCGCCTCGTCACCCCTTCCACCTTCCTGGCCACGGCCGAGCGCGTCTCCGGCCAAAACTTGAATCCCCTGGCCGAAGAATGGTTAAGGTGAAACCAATCAACCCTACTCCACCCAAACCGGACTACTATAAGCCGGCGGAGCCGCCCAACCATCGTAATAGGCCGCCACGTAATAGTAATGTCCGGGCGTGGCCGGTACGACCGGAGTCCAGGTGTAGACCAGGCTGCTTTGCAGCCAGGCCTTGGCAATAGGGGTTCCGTTATCATAGAGAACCAGGTTTAAGTTACCCCCGGTGGGGTCCGGGTCGTGGGCGGTGATGGTCAAGTTCAGGGTGGGGGTGCGGGCTACCGTGGCCCCCATCCAGTGGCCGTTGGCCTGCAGCACGACCACCAGGTTAGGGTCGTGGGGGGAAATAAAAAAGGTGCGGCCCGCGCGCAGGGCCTCCAGGATGGCCGCCTCCGTCAGGCTGGGCGCTGCCACCCCCATCGAGGGGCAGCAGCCCCAGTTGGCGGCGTGGGTGTCGGAGTTGAGCAGGGTGCCCAAATGCCAGCCCGCATTCAGGCTGAGAAAGAACTGCTCGGGCGTGGACAGTTCCCGCAGGGTGATCTTCTGATCGGCCGCGGCGTGATAAGCAAAGTTATTGAAGTTAAAGCCCGGAAAAGACTGGGTAAATTGGCCGATGGCCGTTGGTTGGGCGGCGATCCAGTTGTAAAATTCGGCCAGCGTATCGTACTGGGGGTTATCTGCAGAGACATAGGTAGGGGTGTTGAAAACAATCAGATCTCCCTGGGACAGGTTGTATTCAAACCCCCGCAGGGCCACAAACTGGCCGGTCACGGTAGCCGCCCGGGCCTGATAAAGAGTCTCCTGCCATTCGCCCGGGGTCAGCATCGAGCCATGATCGGTCAGGCCCAGGAAGTCAATGCCGTTGGCTTTGGCCACGGCAAACGCTTCAGCCGGTGTGCCCTGGCCATCCGAGTAGCCGGAGTGACTGTGCAGGTCGCCAAAGTAAAGCCGCATGCCATTGATCACCGGCCGGTTGTCACCGGCAGTCCCCGGTGGTCCGGCGGCCCTGGCCGGGCTCACGACCAGCGGTATCAGCAGCCAGGTCAAAATCCACGCTTTCAGCAACCAGAATCCTGATCGACGTTCTGTTCTTCCGGTCATCTGAACTCAGTCCCTTTCGATGAAGATTGTGTCCAAGCTATGTCAATTTACTCCTCATCCTCCATTGACGCGACTAAACTAACGTTGGTATTGGCAAAAAGGTCTCTCATGGCCAGGTCGGGTGTTGCCGCCTGCCGGCGGGTCAGGGGCAGCATCTCCAGGTTCCGTTTGGCCAGGTCATAGTCAGGGTCAATTTCCAACGCCCGTTTGAAGGCCGCTTCAGCTTCGTCATACTTCTTTTGCATCAGCAGAACCAGCCCCAGGTTGCCCCGGGGTTGGGGCAGACATTCGCCCATTTCGATCACCTCCCGAAAAGCCTGCTCCGCAGCGGCCCATTTTTGCTGCTGCATCATCTTTACCCCCTGATTGAACAGTTCTTGCTGTTCGTGCAGTTGGTCCAGGGTGAAATCGGGGCCACGCATGGCCCGCTCCTGCTCGGCCATCTCCCGGGTTTCGGCCAGGATTTCAACGAACTTTTGGCGCTGCTGGGGGTTGGATTCAAGTTCAACCGCTTTTTCAAAATCTCGTACTGCCTGCACCAGGCGCATGGTGTAACGCCCCAGCAGGCCGCGATTGTACCACAGATAGGCCCGGTGCGGATTAATCTCCAGGGCTTCCGATAAGGTCTGGTAAGCCGCTTCAAATTGTTTGAGCATGGTGTAAGCGCCGGCTAAATATTCCAGGGCTTGGCCCCGCTCTTCGCTTTTGGCCGGCACGTAGCGGAGAATACGCTGGCAGGTTCGGATGGCCCCCGGATAATCCTCCTGCAAAATTTGGTCGGTGGCCTGAGCCAGCCAGTTATCCATCTGCTTTTTGGACACAAGCCGGCCCTTTTGTTTACCTTTTGGCGTTCGTTTTTTTCGTTTTTTGGCCATATACCTATCCCCCAATTTTAAATCGAGCCGCTTACGCGGCATTTAGGTTGGCAGCCATTGCCTGACAAGTTGACTTCGTCTATGTTTCTTTCTGGGCCAGGGCCAGAAAGCAGCACGGCAGCAACCAGTAACCAGAAACCAGCAGCCAGAACGTTATGGGACAGGGGCGACTACCACCCGACACCCGCTGCCGTAGTAGAAGTTGACTGGGTCGCTGTTGTCGCGGGCCGACACGCGGGCGGACCCTTCATAGAAAGCCCAGGCGCCGCCGCGGAGCACCCGGAAGCCCGGCGTGTCTACCCCCTCTCTTGCCCCGGTTCCTGTTTGGGGACGAGCCTCTGCAAACGGATAGCGGAAGCCCGGCTCATTCCAATCGAAGCTGCCCCAGGATGAGAGCGTCCACTCCCAAACGTTGCCGGTCATATCCAGAGCGCCACAGGCCGACGCGCCGGCCGGAAAAACGCCCACCGCCGAGGTCCGGCCCACTTTTTCAGCCACATTGGCCTTCGTTTCGTCCCACTCATCCCCCCAGGCATAAACCCGTTTGCGCCCGGTCTCTGGCTCCCAGCCCGCCGCCTTCTCCCACTCCGCCTCGGCCGGTAGCCGCACCTGCCATGCCCCGCTGGCCAGCCAATCCACTATGTCTTGACCGCCGGCCGCTGACGGCGGACCGCTGACGGTTAACGGCTGACGGCTAACGGCTAACTGCTTTCCGAGCCAGGCACAGTAGGCCATCGCCTCATACCAGGTCACCCCCACCACCGGCTGGTTGGGCAGATTGAACCGCTCCTCCTGCCAGAAAAACGGCTCGTGGCGGCGCTCGGCGGGCCGTTGGGCCAACCAGTCGGCATACTGCTTTCGGGTGTCTTTATCCGTAATGAACGATAGATCGGGCTCAGGGGCAGTGCCGGTGCGCCAGGCCCAGCCGGCCTCGGTCCACCACTGCCGCTCCTCATAGCCACCAGCCTCAATAAAGGGGGCAAACTGGGCGTTGGTGATTGGGTAGCGGGCGATGTAGAAGGTGGGCAGGGTGAGCTCGTGTTGCGGTTTTTCATCGTCATAAGCCCCTGTTTCGTCCTCATTCGCCCCCAGCAAGAAAGGCCCGCCGGGTATCTGGCACCAGGCCAGGTCCGGCAGAATCTCGTCCCCGGTTTTTGCTTCGGGGAGCAGGCCAACGCCCCTACGGGGATCGCCCAGGCGGGCCAGGACCCGGCCGGCGGCGGCTCGCAGGGGCGGGGTGGCCCCGGCCAGCGCTGGATCGGTCAACAAGTCCACCAGCCGCTTGGCCAGGGCCTGCCGGGTGGTGTCGGCCCCGCCCCATTCTAAAAAGGCGGTGGCGGCCAGTTCGGCGGCGGAGAGGGCCAGGCCGGTCCGGGGCGGCCCGCCGCTGGCCAGGTGGGCCAGGCCGTGCACCAGGCTGGCCGCGGTGCCGGCCGTGGCCACGTTCAGGTAGCCCACCGCCAGCAGGATCGGTTCCCGCCACCAGGCATCGGCCGCCCGGTTCTCCGCCTCGATAAAGGCCACGATGCGGCCAACGTCCCGCTCCACCTCGGCCAGGTAACGGGCCACCAGGAACTCCTGAAAACTGAGATGGCTGAAGCGGTGCCGTCCGGCCCGCTCTTCCAGCAGACTGCCCCGCTGGCGGCTGACCGAGATAAAATCGGCCACCAGGGTCTCGGCCGCCTGCGGCGGCTTGTGGCGGCGCTTGACCAGGTAGGTGCACAGCAAACCGGTCAGTTCCCGCTCGTCGATCTCCCGGCCCGCCTGCTGGCCCCGGCTGTGCATCTGGTAGGCCAGGTACTGGAGCATCTCCCGCCGGTTGCGCCAGTCGCCGCCCAATTGTTCCAGGCGTTGGGCCACCACCTCGTCCGGGTTGTGGGCCGAGGTCAGCAGAGTGTCCACCACTTCCATATACAGCTCGGCCCGCTGGTCGGGCAGGCGGCGCAGGTTGAAATGGACGATCAGCAGCATGCGTACCAGCAGGGGCGTGGTCACCAGCCGGTTTTCTTCGACCCCACCCAGGCGAGCCGCCCGCTCCGCCTCCAGCTTGGCCACGCTGTCGATCAGGTTATGGGCCTGCCGCTCCCGGTCGGTCTGCTCCACCGCCGCCGGGTAGATGGCCCGGTAGGCCCGCTGGATCAGGTCGGCCACCTGCTCCGGCTCCAGCGGCAGCACCCGGATGACCCGGAAGTCGGCGCCCAACACGGCCTTGCCCTGGTAGGCCCGGGTGCGGCTGGTGACCACCACCCTGGCCTGGGGCCGGCCGCAGGTCAAATCGCCCACCGCCTGGGAGACCAGGGCTCGTTCGGCCTCGCTGGGTACCTCGTCCAGCCCGTCCAACAGCAGGATGACGTGTCGGCCCTGGTTGAGCAGGGTGGCAAAGAAATCTACCGGCAGGTTCAGGCCGGCCTGTCGCTCGATCAGGTAATGGCTGATGAAGGTGGCCAGTTGCCGCTGGTGGGGATCAGGATGGTCGGCAAAACGGCGGCGGTGGTCGGCGTAGAGGTTGAGGGGCACGTAGACCGGCAGAGGCAGGGCCTCGGTCAGGCCCAGGCGGTCGGCGGCCAGGTCGGGCTGGCCGGTCCGCAGAGCCTCGGCCAGGGTCCAGGCGATGTGCTGCAGGACGGTGGTTTTGCCGCAGCCCGGTGCGCCGATAACGGCCAGGCGGCGGCCCTGGGCCAATAGTTGTGGCATCCTGATCTGTTCGGCCTGGGCAGCGATTGGCATCAACTCGGCGCTCTCCACCGCCGGCCTGGCCCCGGCTTTCAGTCCCCGCTTGAGTTGCTCCCGGGCTTCAGGCAGGGCCTCGGCGGCCAGGGGCACGTAAACGTCGGCCAGGGCCAACTCCACCGCCTGCTGGCCGCCCCGCTTGATGCCCCGCAGCACCACCCGGCCCATGGCTTCACGCAGCCAATCCAGGTAACGCTCCAGGGCAGCCCGGTAATCGGCTGCGCTCCATTGGCCGTCCCCGGCCTGGTAGATAGTGACGATGTGCTGGACGCCGGTGACTATGTTCGTGGCGGTGATGTCCCTCGCGGCGCTGACACTGCCGCTGGACGGGCTGACCCGCTCCACGGCCCGGCGGATGGCGGCCAGATCACCGACCATCGCCAGCAGGCTGGCGTTGGCCCGGCGCAGTTGGTCAATTTTGATCACCTCTACCAGGGCCTCTTCCCGGGCGGCGGCTTGCAGGAAGGCTTCGGTAAAATCGGCCAGCCGGGCCTCAAAATCGAAATCGGGCCGGGGAGTCCCCTCGGTGAAGGCTTCAAACAGGTCCACCAACACCTCTTGGTCCAACCCCCGGCCGCGAGCCAGGACCGATAGCTCCTTTTGAACACCGGCCTGGGCGAAGAAGCGTTGCAGGATGGGCTGCATGGTCTCACGGGTAGGATCGTCTGGGGGTAACAAGGCGACCGAGCCGGCCTGGTAGCAGCGGACCAGGGCCTGCCGGTGCGGCGGCGACTCGAACTGCTGTTTTGCTTTACGGGTCAGGGCCTTGATCACGCCCATGGTCAGTTCGTTGGCCAGGTTGGCCAGGTACCCATTGATGAAGCCGGTTGGGTCGAGCATGGTCCCTCCTTACTAAACTTCAATCGTCTGGTTAAACCGTCGCTCCCGGCCGGCTCTGCTGCCGACGACGCCAAAAAATACCCCGAAGAGTGCGCCAAAAAGCACGCCTGTAGAGACCTGACCGACGGCCCCGCCGATGGCCCCGCCGATGGCCCCTTCGATCGCCCCTAAAAAGGCCCCAAAAAAGGCCCGGTTGATGGCCGTCACAATCGCTCGCTCAAAGGCCCCGCTTACCTTTCCCCGGAATACGCCTTCAATCGCCCCCCCGGTCAGGCCAAAAAAGCCTCCCAACAGGGCCCCGAAGAAGGCGCCCCCAATGACCCCGAAAAAGGCCCGGCCAATCACCTGAATCGCCGTCAGGTTAACGACCATGCCAATGGCCTCGTCAACCAGTTGGCCGATCAACCCGCCGATTAGCCCGCCAAAGGCCCCCAAAATCAACCCCCCAATGGCCCAGACAAGCGTGCTGACGATGGCCTGCATAATTTCCAGTTCGTTACCCTCTTGAAATTCGTTCATTAGATAGATCCCTCCTGATGATTGCAGCATCCCAGCCGGACCGGCCTTCAAGCCACCGGCTCGAGGTGGTTTGTTTAGACTCCCGGTTAATCACACAGACAGAGATGTTGTACCACAATCATTCAGTTTTGCCTAACTCTATCACTTCATGCTATTCTGAGTGCTAAAGGTATTTAGCACCTTGGCTATGAAATTTTTGCCCGTTGAGCAAGAAAATCTCTGACCAGGGAGTAGGGAGTATGAAGTAGGGAGTAGGCAATATCACCCTTACTCCCTACTCCTTACTCCCTACTTCCCTTATCCGTTTGATTCCGGCTCGTCCGGGTTACGCTACACTTATCATATCACAAAAAACGGCCGGTAACATTTCAATTTAAATTTCAAAAAAAATTCATTTTGAATATTTTTGCTAACGGACACCTGGAGTCAATACAGTGGTCAACAAATTTACTATAAAGATTGTTCTGGTCTTGCTGTTCCTGACCCTGCTGGCTTGCAACTTGTTGGCCAGCTCTCCCGAACCCGGCAACGAAACGCCGGCGACTGTGGCCGCTGCTGAAACAGAACCACCAGCGCCGCTCGAGCCCTCACCCACCCCCTCACCGCTTTCGCCCTCTCCCACTCCCCAACCCCCGACTCCCGAGCCGGCCATTGCGGCTAACATCGTCCCCACCCCGGTCGTTGATTTTGCGGATCTGGCCCCCTATCGCCGGGCGATGTTGCCGGAGTTCGCCGCCGATGTCGATACGGTGGCTGCAGCCGGGGCCAGCCGCTACTATTTGGAGGTTGACCTGGACTTCGGCGGAGATGAGGCTGGTGGCCAGGCCCTGGGCTTACAGGGTCTGGAGCGAGTCCTTTACACCAACACGGAGACGGTGCCGCTGACCGAAATTTATTTTCGTCTCTATCCCAACCTGCCCGGTTACGGAGGACAGATGGACGTGGAGCAGGTGATGGTCAATGACCAACTTGTTCAGTCGAGACTGGAGGCCGGCCAGTCCGTCTTGCGTCTGCTCCTGGCCCAACCTTTGCCCCCCGGCGCAGTGGCCGATATCAGCCTGACGTACCGGGCCAACGTACCGACCGACGTCAAGGCCGGCTACAACATCTTTGTTTACACCGAGCAGACCATCGCCCTGGCCGGTTTTTACCCGGTTATTGCCGTGTATGACGACGAAGGCTGGAATGTGGACGTACCGCCGCCCTACGGCGACGCCACCTACCTGGATGTCTCTCTCTATCAGGTACGGCTGACTGTGCCGGAAGCGATGGTGGTGGCTGCCTCCGGTAGCCTGTTGGCCAGCCAGGCCCAGGCCGATGGCACCCAAACCCTGTCCTTTGCCTCCGGGCCGATGCGTGATTTTTACCTGGCCATGCGCCCGGATTACCAGGTGGCCAGCGAACTGGTGGACGGTGTCGTCGTCAACAGTTACTACCCGCCCGATTTGACCAGCGGTGGCCAACTGGCCCTGCGGTATGCCGTCGACTCGCTGCGGGTGTTCAACCAACGCTTCGGCCCGTACCCCTATGCCGAGTTTGACCTGGTGGCCACCCCGACCACGGCCGGTGGGGTGGAATATCCCGGCATCGTGGTCGTCTCCCAAAATATCTACGATCAACAGGGCGGTTTCTTTCAGCATGCCACGGTCCACGAAGTAGCCCATCAATGGTGGTACGGGCTGGTGGGCAATGATCAGGTTGATGAGCCCTGGCTGGACGAGTCCCTGACCAATTACAGCACGATTCTTTACTGGGAAGAAGTGGTCGGGCCAGAAGTAGCCGCCGGCATTATCGACAGTTTTTTTGTCGAGCCTTACGAACGGGCCAAAGCCCGGGGCCATGATCGAGCCGTAGCCGGCCCGGTGTCAGATTTTTCCGAGGCAGAGTACGGCATCTTTGTCTACGGTAAAGGACCGCTCTTTTTCAAGGTCCTGCGCCAGGAGCTGGGCGATGAGATCTTTTTGGCCATTATGCAAACTTACTATACTGAGTATAAGTACAAGATAGCCTATCCCGACGATTTGTTGGCCGTCATCGAGCGCGTTTCCGGCCGGGAGATAGACCTTCTATTTGAACAGTGGATACAATGACCGGGCCGGGATAGTACCTTCAGCTACTACATTCCAGGGCCAAGCTGTGTTATAATGGGAACGTCGGGCCCTTGCTTCCCGGCGCTGCCTTTGGTCACAAAGGTTCAATTTGTCGCCGGGGCCAATACCCAATTTTAAGGGTTTTTAACCTTTAATTTTTGAGGTATTCTTAAGTTGATGCTTTTTCCTAAAACAGCCAAATCCTCTATAATAGACATCAAGGCTATGTTAATTGATACACCTCGTGTCCACTCACGGTTGGACCTTTTATACACGATTACCCGGGAATTAAATGCGGCCGGTCTTGATATTGACCAGGTCCTGAATCGGGTACTCTCGGCGACCATCGTCACTGTGGGCGCTTCCGATGCCAACCTCTTTCTGTTTGACGCCCACGACAGGCTGGAAACCTTTTCCCTCATTAGCAACTTTGAAGAGGTCGAAGAGTTCAGCCAGTCTGACGTGGAGACGATGCTGAACCACGGCCTGGCCGGTTGGGTCAAAGCGCATCGCCAGGCGGTCCTGATTGCAGATACCAACACGGATGAACGCTGGTATATAAATGACAGTCACCCGGAACTCTATAGAGCCGGCAGTGCCGTGGCCGTTCCTATTCAATTGCCTGACCAATTTATTGGTATCTTAATTATTACCGCGCCCGAGTCCGGCCATTTCGACCAGAGTGACCTGGCCATGCTGACCATTATCGCCGATCAAGCCGCTTTTGCCATTGTTAATGCCCGCTTGTTTAAGGCGGAACAACACCGTCGTCGTCTGGCCGATACCCTGGTCTCAATTGCCCACACCATCAATTCCACCCTTGACTTAAATGAAGTCCTCGACCTTATTTTAGAACAACTGGCCCTGGTCATCGATCACGACAGCAGTTCAATTTTATTGTGCGATAACAATGGCGACTCTCTCTCAGTGCGGGCGGCGCGTGGCTTTGACGATATGGAAGATGCCTTAAGCGTGACCTTGCCCCTCTATGAGGGGATACCTAACTACCAGGCCATCGTCCAAAAGAAGCCTATTGTCATTGCCGACGTGGACACCGAACCTAATTGGAAGAAGACTTCCTCTACGCGTAATGTGCGCGGTTGGATTGGGGTGCCCTTAATTGCCCACGACAAAGTCATTGGGATGCTCACCTTTGATAGTCATGAGGTGAACAAGTATACCCCCGAAGATGTCGAGCTCGTGGCGGGCTTTGCCGATCATGCGGCTATTGCTGTGGCCAACGCCCAGGCGGTCACCCGTCTGCAAAATGCCGAGGCCAGTTATACGGCGCTGTTTGAGGACAGCGCCGATATGATCTTGATCACCGACTACTATGGCTTGATCCTCAACGTAAACCGTAAAGCTTGCCAGATGTTGCGGTGGACCAAGGGCGCTTTAATTGGCAATAATATTAGCTTCATTCATTCTCGGTTGGGTGAGTATCTGGTTGAGCAAACCAAACGCCTGAAACGTTGGCGAGAAGCTTCGATTGAACTGGACGTGCCTGATGCTTATCACCAGACCGTTTCTTTAGAATTGAGAGCGCGCCAGGTTTACTATGACGGTAAGGATTGTGTGGCCTGGATAGGTCGCGATATTTCTGCCCGCAAAGAGGCGGAAAGAATGCGGCAAGATTTGGTGAACATGCTGGTGCATGATTTACGGGGACCGCTGGGTAATCTCATTAATACCATCGAGCTCCTGGCCATGATATTAGGCCAAACAGAAGATAACCCGACCATTCATAGAACCCTGGAAATGGCCAAGTACAGTGGCCAGGAAGTGAGAGATTTGGTCGACTCGATGTTGGACATCAGTCGTCTGGAGCAGGGGGAGATTTTACTGCAACGTGATATGGTTGACATTGGGAAAATGATCGAGGCGGTGAAACAACAGATCATCCCCCGCGCTGAGAGTAGAGAAATGGAACTCACCTTCAATCTCCTGCCAGAGATGCCATCGATATGGATAGATGGTAGTATGACCCGGCGCATATTGATTAACCTGCTAGACAACGCTATTAAATACACGCCCTACGGAGGGAAAATTTCCCTGACTACCACCCTGACCGATGATGCCTTCTGTTTTGCTGTCTCCGACAACGGGCCGGGTATTAGCAAAGCAGACCGGGCCCACATTTTCGAGAAATTTTCCAGGGTGGACAATTCGGCCAACGCGCCCTCTGGCGTTGGCCTGGGCCTGGCCTTTTGCAAGCTGGCCACCGAAGCCCACGAGGGGACCATTTCTGTTGAAAGCGAAGGTGTCCCCGGCCAGGGTAGTACTTTCCACCTCTCTATTCCCCTGATCACCGAAGTGGATAACTTGCAGTGAACCTGGATTTGATTGCGGCCTACTATGATCTTCTCCACGGCAACCTGGAGGAAGACCTGCCGATGTGGTTGGCCCTGGCCAGAGATGTAATCGGCCCTATTTTGGAGATAGGTTGTGGTACGGGCCGGCTGTTGCTGCCACTGGTTGAGGCCGGTCATACGTTGACCGGTATTGATCTGTCGGAAGTGGCTCTGAGCGCCAGCCGGGCCAAGCTCGAAGCTACCGGCCTGACCGAACGGGCCTCCGTCTGGCAGGCCGACATGCGCCATTTTGACCTGCCCGGCAAAAACTTTGCCCTGGTCTTTGTCCCCCTCAACACCTTTATGCACTGCCACACCATGGCCGACCAATTGGCCACGCTACAAACCATTCACAACCACCTGCAAGCGGCCGGCCAGGTGATCATCGACCTCTTTTACCCCGACCCGGTCCTGCTGGCCGAGGCCGACGGCCGGCTTTACTTTGAGGCCGAAACGATTGACGAACTGACCGGCCACACCGTGCAATGGTATTGGCGACAGGAGATTGACCTGGCTCACCAGATGCGTCATCTGACCTATATCCTGGATGAGATCGACGCCGAGGGGTTGGTTCGCCGGACCCAAATCCCCCTGTCCCTGCGCTTTGTTTACCGTTACGAAATGGAGCTACTTTTGCGGACGACCGGCTTTACCACCGAGCGTGTTTACGGCAGCTACGAACTTGAGCCTTTCGACAGCCACAGCCCCCGAATGATTTTTGTGGCCAGGAAAGCATAGGGCAACGCAGCCGCAACGGAAAGCGTAGAGCGTAGAGCGGAAAGCGTATCGCATAAAAATCATCCATCTCCACGCAATACGCAATACGTAATTATGATTCTCCCCGCAAGCGCAAGGCAAATCTTGTCGCGTAACACGCTACATCTCTTCGCGATAACTCAGATTATATTTCTGGCGCGCTTTCAAGATGGCCCGGCGCAGAATCTCGTGTACTTCCATCGGATCGGACACATTGTTGAGCACTACTTCAGGATGGCTCGGGTCGTGGCTGCGAATATAGACATCGCCGATGTTGAGCACCCGTTCGGTTAGATTTTGCTTGTGGTCAACGTCTTGTATCCGGACCAGTTCAACGTCCTCGTGTTCCTTGCCCAAAAGGCCCTCGACAATACGCACCCGCTCGTTGGTGATTTGATAATGGACGCTAAGCGATAAAAAGGGCCGCCCTTCCCACAAGATGTTTTCTGCGTCGTCGTCATCGACGGCCGGGGCTGGCGCAGAGGTTGGTTTGCCGCTGGCCTGGCTTAAAACGTCATCGATTTCTTGCAGCACCCCTTCAGTAATGGTCCCAATCAGTTTATCCATTTCTTCTTGGGACAAACCGGAAACGTCAACACCACTCTGAGCCACGGCTTGCCAGATGCGAGCTTTTAATTTGGCTTGTGTTTCAGATAAAGACATGGGATGATCCTCCTGATCTATAGTTGCTTGTAACTTGGGGAGTTCCGAAATTTAAATCGTCCCAGACACTTTAGGATTATAGTGCGTAAAACGTAAAACGTGAAGCGTAAATACTCTTTTCTTACGTTTTACGAATTACGTTTTACACAGATTGGGATAATTACCCGTACTACCCACAGGGCACAGGCGGGCACAGGTATTCTTTCGGAACTGCCTTGATTATTTTCTTTTTCGTAGGCCCCGCATCCCTATGGTACCGGGCATAGGGATGCCCTCTCTACGAGAGAGGCCCCGCATCCCCCTGGTACCGGGCGTAGGGATGCCCTCTCTACGAGAGAGGCTCCGCATCCCCATGCGGGGACTAGGCATAGGGATGCCCTCTCTTTTTCGTAGGCCCCGCATCCCTATGCGGGGCCAACTTGCCCTACATAACTTGATTTAAAGCCTATGACGTGGTATCTTCGCTGACAGTTGTCCTGTGGTTTCGCCATTCGCTGTTCATCATTCACTCTACTTGACTTTAACCGAAGATAGAAGCCTTGTCAAAATCAAAACGGATATCATAATGAAAACCAAGTTGGCTAACATAATAACCATTCTCTTTTTCGTCGCCACCGGCCTGGTCTTGATAGTCGAGATCCAGCTCGACTTGATCTGGCCTCGCCTAACGGCTGGCCTGGTTAAACCGGCCCGCTCCCCGGATAAGGTGATCCTCTCGCCCACCAATTGGCACGTGGGCGTGCCAAACTCCTCCTTGACCCTGGTAGGTCCCGCAGGGCCGCCGGCCGCCGGTGAGGTGGTGTCCTTTGTCAAGCGGTGGCACATCCACGGCATTCCTTATGAGCAGGCCCGCCAATTTGGCCCGGAGGCCGTGCCCATCCTGCTGGAGTTGCTGGCCAGACCGGAGAACGTTCCCTACGCCACCAACATCGTCGTCACCCTGGGCTTTATCGGTCATCCCGGTGCCCGCCAGCCCCTGCTGGATTACCTGACCCAAACCGAAGGCGACGTCTCGCTCGATCAGTTCCGGGGTCTGGCCTCGGTACCGTATGCCCTGGCTCAACTGGCGCACCAGGGAGACCTGGCCGCCTTGACCTTTCTGCTGCAGGCTGCTGACCAAACCTATTGGTCCGGCCAAACGCTACCCTGGACCTACAACGGCCAAACTTATGAAGGTGAGTTGTACCACAAATCATTACTGGCCCTGGGCGTGTCCGGTCTGCCCCAGGCCCTGGCTCGTTTGGAAGAAATTAAGGAGCAGGCAGGGGTATCCAGCCAGGCCGACCGGGATGTTTTGCACCAGGCGCTCGAACTGAACCGACGGGTACAGCAAGAGGGGATGGCTCCGGTGGTCAGCCCCGATCCCAATTTAATGGCTCCGGCCGGTGGCCAAGAGACCATTGGCCCTCTGGCCGAAGATACCAACGTTAACAGTCACCTGCAAACTTTTACTGTAGCCAGGCACGTTAACGAAACCGGCTTGACCAGCGAGGCCCAGGTTGACGCCATTCTGTTCAAAGCCACCGAGATTATGCAGGTTGCCGATAGTCCGGCGGATATTGCCTGCTGCACTGCCTTGCAGCGTCACGGGTCATTGGGTACGTTTGCGGTGACAGATGGTTTCGTCGAGACAAGTTCAGAATTGATCAGCCTTTTTACTCTCAGTTCACACCAGGTCAAAGTGGTGCCGGCCCTGGATTACTGTGGTGGCTATAACACCTCTATTATCGGCTGTGCTTACCTCAACACCCCCAAAAATATGGTCCTGGAATATGTGGGTAATACCACCATCGATGGGATTCTCTGGGCTCACGAGTTTGGTCATAATCAGGGATTGTTACATCCCGATAGCACGGGGGGCTTCCCCAGCCGGATTATGAATGCTAAGCTCTTTCCCAAACAGTCCAATGAGATGCTCCAGGCAGAATGTAACGCCTGGCACGGCACGGTCTATAACCCCGGTCTTGTCAACGGAGCCTGTCCCCTCCACTTGACGGCCAATAAAACCCTGGCCACCACCTCCGTCGTCACCTCCGGGGCCAAAATTACCTATACTCTCCACCTCAACAACGACACTTTCCAGGCCGTCACGGGCATCACCGTCAGCGACCGTATGCCGATCAGCACCACTTACATCGCCGGCTCTGCCGTGGCCAATCTAAACATTGGCGACCTGAGCAACTTCCCCACCAGCACTGTGCCCTTCACCCTTAACAGTCAAAGCCGGCTGGTCATCACCTATGCCTTGCAGGTGGGGACAGTCAAGAGTAAAGACGTCTTGACCAACACCGCCACGATTGTCGTGCCTGTTTACGGGCAGCCTATTCAAGCCAGTTGCCTGGCCATCGTAGACCCCATCAAAACCTATCTACCGCTTATTTTAAAGAACAATTAGGGCGGCGTTTCGGTATGGACGATCTTAAATTCGGTAAAAGTTACTCGACCCACCAACTGGCTCCGACCGGGCACCAGGGGGTAAGGCGCCATTTCAATAAAGTTGGGGTTCAGCAGAAAAATGCTGGCAAAAACAAATGAGTCCACCTCATCTCCGGCCATCTCTAGCCAGGCGTACAAATCTTCCTGCTGGGTTAAGATATACATTTCCTCATTAACAAAATGAGTAGCCAGTAGGGCGGGTAGCCAGGATTGGTCGGTGACGATAGGTAGGTCAATCACCTCCAACGCCTGAGCATAGCGGAGAAAATCTTTTTTCGTGGTCTGGATTTCTTGCAGCCCCCGCAGTTCGTACCCGATTCCCAGGCATAGTAATAGTCCGGCCAGGCCCCATAATAGTCGCCTGGACCAGTTGGAAGCAGTAGTTTGATAAAAATGATACAGCCCCACCACCGTGCAGATACTGGCTAAAGGATACATCATCAGCAGGTAACGTGTGCCCCAGTCCAGGTTTTCGATTCTACTTTCCCTCAACAAGATGGCTATTGAGCCAAAAAACAAATAAAGTATGGCCGTGGCGGCTAAGAGCGTGACGGCAAAACGTCGTTCTCGACGGGCGTACAGTACGAATAAGAACATAAAGACCAGGTGGGGGGCGGCTAAGAAGAAACCGTGCACCGTCCGGTAGCGTGAGGGTAGAAATAGGACATAGACACTAACCCAGCCGATCAGCAAGCCACTCCCCCCTAGCAGCCAGACTCGCACTCGGGCCGGCATAACGATGGCCAATCCAGCCAGGATCACGCCGGCCAACCCCAGCCAGACCAATTCTATAGATATCTCCGGTCCTATGAAGTGGGTATTGTTAATCCATATCTGTGGCAAAAGAGGGAGCAGGTTGATCCAGGTATCAGGATTGCTAGCCAAGTCAAGACTGTTTTCAATGACTCCCAGATAGCTTGGCTTAATCAAACCTGTTTCCATCAAGAAGGACCAGAAGTTGGCAGATGTCAATAGGCCGACCATCATTATGACGATGACTATCGTTACTAGCCAACGACGCCATTGTCTAAAAATAGCCTGACCCGTAAAAAGCGGCCAATGATGAACAATCAGGGCAAAACCACCCGCCAGCACCAGCGCCAGCGCATAGGCCAGCATCTCCAATCGTAGGGCGATAGCGTTGGCTAACAGTAGGCCGGCGAAAATGAGCGATAACCATTTACCTCGAGCCTGCGCCTCAGCCAGGCGCATCGCCTGCCACAACGCTGCTAGTCCGATCAGTACAACCAGGGTATGCTCCCAGAAAAGGAAACTAAAAAAAAAGATAGGGCTGGCCAGGCCCACGGCCACCATTGTCAGCGGGGCGGCCGCCGGGATGAGACGATAGGTTAACCAGCCACTCAGCACCGCCGTCAATATCCCGCTAACCAGAGGAATGACATAGAGGCCGGGTATTCCCAGCAGCTTAAAAGGGATGATTGAAATCAACGGAAACCCGATCGACCAGGGAAAATAAACCTGGCCGTTGGCCATAGGTTGGGGATAGACACCGTGCTGGGGATAGAAACGATAGGTCGGGTCCAACCGTTGGCCCAGGTAAGGCACTTGATATTTTGCCCCCCCTTGCCAACCTAATAAGGTCTGAAGCTGAATAAATTTAGCCCCTTCATCGGTTCCCCAAAAGACGGATTTAGGCATGCGACTGAAAGCGATGAGGTAGATGAACAAAACAGAGCCGATGACGGCTAAGGGCCAACGGTAGCGATAAAAGGCAGGCATCAGCGCTTTGACTCCATCACCAAACGGATTATATAGAGTACTCCATTTTGGAAAAAAAAGAAATGTTTGACCCCAAAATGCCGCCCCCTGCCGAGCTATCAAATGGAGAGAGTTAAATAACATGGGTTACTTATTTGACACGATTGTTAAAATAGCGTATATTTGACTACCCTAAAGTTTTTTTCATTTGATCAGTTACTAAACTTGCCTGCTTTAGTTTTGAATGGAGGGAATCGATGAGCCACTTAAAAGAAAAAAATCAATTGTCCCGCCGGGAAGCCTTAAAGGTATTGGCGGCTACGGGCGGTGCCACAGCCCTGTCAACTTTGCCCAGCACCTGGGAGAAACCACTGGTCAAGGTGGGCACGCTACCGGCCTTTGCCCAGGCCTCGCCGGTCGAATACCCCTTCACCAACGAAATTGAAAGTATCGAATTTGAAGACATAGCCACCGGAGCAGATGTCAGTAACCAATTGCAATATGCGCCGCAGCAAGGTTGGATTGTTGTCGCGGAAAAGGGTCAGGTTGTACAGTCACCTTCTTTTGCTTACTATTGGATTAAAGACCGTCCCTGGCTAAAGATTAAACGCAAGTGGAAAATTGTTGGGCCACCATGGGCGCCGGTGATAAAGATAAAGATAATGATTAAATTTCGCGCCTGGCGCGGGCACACGAGCAGTAATGTACCGGGAGATGATGTACCGTTTTGGTTCTGTGGGATATCTGGTGGCAAATCCTTCGACCCTCCCGAGGATTTCTTATATTACGTCCTGCTAAGCTCAATCAGAAAACTCAAAATCGATAAGAATAAAATTAAAATCGAGTTCCTATTGCCGGCTATAGGTCTTGGCTGGTTTCCCTTCTACTGCTCCTGTTATTTTCCTGCTTCTATTGTTCTGGTCAACGGTCTCTCTCTCTTCCCAG
The DNA here is from genome assembly GCA_034409055.1 of Anaerolineae bacterium. Classification (GTDB taxonomy): domain Bacteria; phylum Chloroflexota; class Anaerolineae; order 4572-78; family J111; genus DAOUMU01. The sequence goes on along the minus strand of DAOUMU010000521.1, from coordinate 1,172 downwards.
GGTACTATCTTGGTCCCGGTTGCTTCGGGGACAATGTCCCCACTGAACTTCTGGACAGGGACTAAAAAAGTGTATAAAACCGATTATGCGTCATTAACCAATAGTTTCCGCCAATGACCTGTTGCGTACTGCGTATTGCGTAAAATGCACTTTTGCGTACCAAAAAATCATTACGCAGTACGCAATACGCAGTAGACTTAAAAACTTGTCGGGTCTGGTTTAGTCATATAAGTGGTTGTGAACTCAGATAACCCCCTGTGTGTCCAATTCGGTGATAACGCCGCCTTGATCTGGTGTGATGACTCCCCCCTGCGCCAATCACTGAGCCAGTACTTCCGTCACTGCTTGCGTCCTGTGGATTGCTTGCATCCTGGGGATTGCTTGCGTCCTGTGGACAGTTTGCATCTTGGTAACACCGTTTCGGTCATCGCTACCTATCAAATTACTACCACTAACAGGGGCGAACTACAACTGTGGCGTGACGACAAATTGTTACACCCCGCTGGCTCAGAACCGTTTTATGTCTTTACCTACTTGACGCGGGATGTAGTGGCCAAGTTAGTCACGTGTTGCCAGCAGCATTTGGTCTTTCACGCGGCCGGTCTGGCCCGTGGCCGGCAGGGCCTCATCCTATGCGGCCAATCAGGCAGCGGTAAGTCCACCCTGGCGGCCTGGCTGACCGTTAGCGGTTTCGATTTTTTGACCGATGAACTGGTAGCCGTTACGTTCGACCGGTATGAAATGAGTGGCCTGGCCGGCCCCATTGTGATAAAACCGGATTCCGCTTTTATCTGGCAGCATTGGTTAGACCAGGCGGTTGACCAAAGCTCGATCCACTTTTTTGGTGGTACCGCCTGGCTGGATCCAGAGTTGTTGCGTCCCCATTGCGTACGGGCTACAGCTTACCCGCACCTTCTCATCTTTCCCCGTTACGCAGCCGGTGAACCCCTTGTCGCCCAACAGCTCTCGACCGCTGAAGCCGTGTTTCGCTTGATGCCTCAACTGGTTAACTTTGAAAATCTGCCGGACCGGGGCTTTGCCTTAGTCCATTTGTTACAAGTTAAGCAGGGACAGGATTTGTCAAGTTCTTTACCAACTCAAAAGAAAGTTGTTTACGCTTGCGTTTGGGTTTAAGGATGCCAAGCCATTGAGCGTTGGCGGCCAAGTAAGCC
>DAOUMU010000520.1:0-25379 GCA_034409055.1 Anaerolineae bacterium | reverse complement strand
TTTGAGACCCTCAATTGTATCATATCAAGCCAGCAAAACCAGAATTTGACTGGAAAAATCGTTATTGCCATAAGGCCAAGAGTTTTTTGACAATCAACAAAAAATCTTAACTTGTAACAAATGGCCTTAGTCAGGCATTTGGCCCGGCAGGTTACTGCCTACAGCTTGACATACGGCGATGTCGCCCTGGCAGGGCAGTGGATCGAACAGACGGTGTCGGATTGGCTACCACATCTACCTACCAATTGCTGACCCATTGTGCTCGGGTCGAGGATGACCCAGCACAACATCACCAACTGGCCCAAACAGCGAGTGAATTGACCACCTGGGCCGACCTCCCAGCCCATGCAGAGAGGCATGGGCTGGGCCCCCTGCTTTACACCCATTTACAGGCCGCCGGGGTATCAGTTCCGGCCAGGATTAAACTGGAGTTACAGGGCCTCTATCTCCGCCATCGCTATGCCAACCGGGTACGGGCCCAGGTGCTGGCCGAGATACTGGCCACTTACCGGGCCGCCGGCATTCAAGCCCTCGTTCTGAAAGGAGCGGCTCTGGCTCACCTGGTTTACCCCCAGCCGGGCCTGCGCCCGATGCGTGATTTGGACTTACTGGTCAGAAAATCAGAGGCAGGCCAGGCGCAGCAGTTGCTAACCGATTTGGGTTTTGAGGTCCCTTTGCTCTCCCCGACCGATCCTTTGCCCGGCAAACACCTGGCTGCGGCCACCCGGCCTGTGGAGGGCCTCTCGATCAGCGTTGAGATTCACCACAACTTGTTCAACATTGGCTCACCCGCTTCGCTGGAACTCGATGACCTGGTCGTTTCCCCCCTTGCTTTTGCCCTGGAGGGCCAGACCGCTTATACTTTGCCTTATGAAGAGATGCTGTGGCACCTGTGCCAGCATCTTATGCTCATTGCGCAGCCCTTCCGCCTGATCTGGCTGGCCGACATCGTTGGCCTGGCCGAGCGGTTTGCCCCTGAAATCGACTGGGGACGGGTCGAGCGGCAGTATCCGCTGGTGCTCAGTACCCTGTCGCTGTTTCACTTTATGACGCCCCTGTCTGAAAGATTACGCCGGACGGCCCCGCTCAAAATCGGACGCGCCCCCCAGGGAATCGGCCTCGAATTTCAGGGCTGGCCCCGCACGTCGATCAGGCAGCAACGGGCAGCGGGGAAAGGGTATGGCCGTATTCTGGCCGATACCTTTTTCCCGGCCGAATGGTGGCTGCGCCTGTATTACGGGCTGGGCAGCGCCCGGCCTCTATTTTGGTCCCGCTGGCTGCGACATCCGCTCCATATTCTGAGCTGGGTGAGGCGACTTTTATTGGAACGGCTGGGCTGGCTAGAGGATGAAGGATAGGGGGGAGCGCAACGGCATAGGGATGCCGTTGCTACGGAAATTATCCAAAATGAAAATCTGATGAGGAAGGTGAAATGATTCTATCAGATAAACCCCGGCAGAAACCCGACTATCGTCTGGAGTTCATTGACGGCGAGTTGCTCCTGTTTCACCCCAGTGCGACAAAAATCCTTTACTGTAACCAGACTGCTTCGTTGGTGTGGCAGCTTTGCGATGGTCAGCGTACCGTCCAGGAGATTATCACTCTCCTCAAGGCAGCTTATCCCGAAGCCGCTGAAACCATCGCCACCGAAGTGAACGCCACCTTGCAGCAGTTTCACCAATGTGGAGCCGTTGAGTATGCCGGTGAGGCCAACCAGGCCGTTTCCTCCGTTGTCTCTAACACCTCGGGTTGATGTGCGGAAAGATAGCGGCGTGACCGCCTGGGGATGTGATCGAGGACAATGCAAACCCGCCTGATTACTTTTGCCGGTAATACCGTGGCTATAAAATACAGTGGCGTCCGGGCCACCAAAATTGTCGAGCTTTTATATCGCCACCTGCCTGACGGTAACCATCTTGCCCCCCATTCGACCTACCGTCTGCTACCTGCGGACGGACCTAACCAGTTGTGCCTTTATCGTGATGAGGTCTTGCTCTATGAAGGCCACTCAGATATCATGGCCGCAGAGCAGTTGTCAGGTGACGTCTGCTATCATCTGGCCGCCCAGAGCCGGGATGGGCTTTTGTTTCACGCGGCCGGCCTGGCCTGGCAGAGACGGGGGCTGATCCTACCGGGTCAAACCGGCAGCGGTAAAACCACCCTGACGGCCTGGCTCATGGCCAGAGATTTTGATTATCTGACCGACGAGTTGGTCTTTGTGCCCCAGGGGACAGATACGATCCAAACCTTTACCCGTCCCCTCAACTTAAAAAGCTCAACCAGGTCTATCTGGCAAAACCTATTCGATGTTACGGAGCAAACCGGTGATATTTTGAGCAGCCCCCACAGTGATCTAATCCCTCCCACCTTGTTAAGGCCAGCCAACAGGTTGAGCCAGCCTCCTCTAAGCCTGATAATCTTTCCCCACTATCAGCCAGACGGCGATTTTGTCTGGCAGCCTCTCTCCAAAGCCCAGGCCGGGTTGGAACTTATGCAGTGCCTGATTAACGCCCGCAACCTGCCTGCGCACGGTTTCCCTGAAATTGCTCGCCTGGCCAAACAGGTCCCGGCTTACCACATGCGCTACAGCCATTTTGAGCAGATTGGGGAACGGATTGAGAAATTGTTAGAAATTTGAAACTTTTTTGCTTACTTTTACCCGAATCCTTTCTCTTCATTCTCAGACTCTGTTATTAGGAAAGAAGTACTGGGAAAGAAGTACTACAACAGGATATCAGCGATATCGGTCACAGTTTATGAAAGGAGGGATGAATCAGAGAGATTACCTCAGTAGCGTATCCCCACTGATTTGACAAAAAAAGAAAGTGTTACGTTCCATATAACAACGGATCCAAGACTTAAACGGATAAAATCTGGCGAAAATGAATCTAGGTTCTGTTGACATTTGCCTAAAAATGTCATTCCGAGGAGCGCAGCGACGAGGAATCTCCAGCAACGAGAACAAATTCAAGGCGAAATAGGAGATTCTTCGCTCCCTTTGGTCGCTCAGAATGACATAATCCGAAATGTCAACACGCCCTAGAGAAAGGAGCATAGCATCATGAAAACACGCTTAACAGTTCTTGGTATTATCGTTACGTTTCTGCTATTGGCTAGCATCCTAACCTTACCCGCCCAGGCCCAGGGGCCTGTCCTATCAATCACCAAAACAGTCACCCTGACCAACGATCCGGCCCAGCGTGGCGATCCACTGACCTACACGATTGTGGTGGCCAACAACGGCCCTGTCAGTGCCACGAACGTTCTCATTACCGACACGCTGCCCAACTACGTTGATGGGGCCGATCTGAATACGACCACCACCATCACCGCCAATGATCGGGTGACCTATACCATTAAGGCTACCCTGACCCCAAACGCCTCTTTCAGTACAACCATTACCAATACTGCCTATTTCAGTCACACGTCTGGGGTGGGACAAGATAGCGCGGTCTTGATCACGGCTCAAGAACCACAGACAGCCCCCTTCAATATTTTAGCCCCAACAACGACCAACCCGGCCTTTGCCGGTCCCCATAACAATCCCCAAAAAATAATTGTCAGGCTAACAAAACCCGAACACGGCCTGACCAGTGACAAATTTACAGTCACAGTCGGCAGTGCCGGGGCTAACATCGTCACTCGCTACGAAGGCTCTGACCAGTATGTGCTGGAGGTGGCGTCACCGGCTCAGGGGGCCAACGGTTTGTATGATCTGACTGTTTCGGCCACGACCAGCACCGGACAAGTTTCAGACTCAGAGCCAAAGGCTGTTTATTACGCCGACAACAATAATGTCGACGTAGTCCTGGTCATTGACCGTTCCGGTAGTATGACCGGGAACAAGATAGCCACCGCCAAGGGCGCTGCCCAGCAGTTCGTGGACCTGATGAATGACAACGACCAGCTTGGGGTGGTCAGTTTCAACCAGGTGGCTACGGTCAACTTTAGCATGACCACCGTCATCTCCGGTACCAAGACCCAAGCCAAGAGTGAGATAGATACTCTCAATGCTGGTGGCACGACGTCTATTGGCGATGGCCTGCTGAAAGGACAGGCTGAATTAACCCGCACCGGTCTGGTCACCCATCCCTGGGCCATCGTCCTGCTTAGTGATGGTAAGCATAACACCCCCCCGGACCCCCAGGACGCTTTACCGGGGATTACTTCAACCAAGACCGTGATCCATTCTATTGCTTTTGGGGCAGACGCTGATGAATTACTGATGCAGGAGTTGGCTGACCTAACAGGGGGTACATACAACAAAGCTCCGGGTCCTAACGAATTGACCGGTGTTTATAACACTATTGCCGGAGCAGTGACGGGCCAGCAGATGTTGACCTTCTTGCGGGGTGTCGTTCAGCAGGGGGCCACCGATGAAAAAATAGTCATCATTGACCCTACCGTCGAGCAGGCCACCTTCTCCATCGGTTGGGCCAATGGGGGTAGTCAGCTTGACTTGATCCTGGAGGATCCAAATAGTAACGTCATTGATCCGACGGTGGCTGCCTCGAATGCCGACATTGAGTACGTCTCAGGCTCGAACTATGCCTATTACCGGATTGTATCGCCGACACTGGTAGCCGGAACCTGGAAGATGAAGATCACCGGGGGAACAATTGCCGCGCCCAGTGCGGGGGTGAGTGCTGCGGCCAGTGAAGAACAGTATACCCTCCAGGTGCTTGGTAAGACGGTTGGGGCCGGACTGAACCTGCATACTTATATCGACAAGATCAACTTCCAGCCCGGCGAACCGATCAAAGTCAGCGTCACCCTATCAGATAACCAACCTGTCACCGGGTCAGATGTTAACGTTTTGGCTGTGGTTGGCCCACTCTATAGAGCCAGTTCGTCTGTCGTCTCCAGCGAGGGACCCACCCTGTTCCTCGACCTTTATGATGACGGGGCGCACGGGGACGGACCGGCCAACGATGGGGTATACGCCAATACCCTGCCGGGCAGTGAAACGGCCAACAAAGGGACCTACAACTTCTCGATGTTTGCCTGGAACAATGGCCAGACCTTTGCTCGCGAGAGTCAGGTTACCGTCCTGGTAGGCGCCCAGGCTGCGCCGTTCTCACTCGCCGAGGATCCCTATTCTATCTACCTGCCGTTGGTTACCAAGGAGTAGCCAGAAAAGTAGATCAGGCCATAATTTCCGTAGCAACGGCATCCCTATGCCGTTGCTACGGGTTAATCGCCCAGAAGGAAATTTTACTTGTTCCCTCTCCCTGGGGAGTGAGTTAGGGTGAGGGAAGTTTTCATTACTTGTACTTGATTGGGAGGGAGAAAACCAAGTGGATCACTCAAAGAAGATGCAACAATCACTATCGCGTCGAGAAGCACTAAGAGCACTGGCGGCTACCGGGGGGGCAGCCGCCCTGTCGACCTTACCTGATAAATGGCGTAAGCCGGTGGTCAGGGTTGGTACGTTACCTGCTTTTGCCCAGGGGTCACCCGTCCCAGATGTGCCGCCAACCATTTCGAATGTTACGGTCGTAGCCCTGGGAGGATTATGCCCGCCGCCTGGAGGGAGGCGATACCAGGCCACCTATAATTATACTGCCCCGAGTGGCGGTATCACTGCCGGCCAGGCCAGAAACCGGGTCACATTTCAGTTCTCATCAGGTAGAACTTCTTCCCAGGAAGAGGCCCTTGACCCGGCCAATATCCAGGGCGATCAGTTTAAGGGGGCGATCACCATCCCCCTCTGTATCGACTTTGGCAATAGTAACAGTGTTATCCTAACTTTTACCCTGATAGATGCCAAGGGGCAACAAAGTGCTTCCGAAACGGCTACTGTCACCCCTTAAACCGAAACCAGAAAACGACTAAAGTCGTTACTACGTTAGTTTTCAGGATAAAACTTCGTAGCCGACGCATAGGCATGCGTCGGCTACGCCATTTACATAGAACCTTAAAATCCGGGTTTTTGACCATTGAAAATAGATTCCGGTTTTTTGAGGAATCCCTTTCGCACAACGTAAAAACCCGGTTTTTTGCCCTCCTGTAAGGTGACCTTGCCGAACTACTTTCGCTGTCCAAAAATAGCCGCTAAACAACCCGGTGGTTTTGAGGGGGATGGTGAAGGTGGCGGTGGCGGAGGTGGTTCGGTTGTGCTGTCATCAATTGCTTTGAGATAGGCTTGATAAGCATCTGCTCGACCTACACCCCGCTCGTTGGGCAGAGCGCCAATATCAACCGCCCCGGCCAGCATGTGGGTTTTTACCTGTTCGGCGGTCAGTTCAGGATTGGCCTGGCGTATAAGGGCCGCTACCCCAGAGGCATGGGGCGTGGCCATACTGGTACCGTCACTGGTCACATAGCCCGCTTCGATGACCGCCCCTACTTGGGTCCCGGTCGCTTGGGGGGCTACAATCCCCACCCCCGGAAAGACAATATCCGGCTTAACCCGGCCATCGGCCGTCGGTCCGCGTGAAGAGAAGACGGCCACCCGGTCGTTATCGTCGGTGGCGCCAATCGTAATTACGTAGCGAGCGCAACCCGGCGGACCAACGGTCTTGGTTCCGGGGCCGCTGTTACCGGCAGCCACACACATGACCACATCGGCCTGCCGCACGGCCTCATCACACAGCGTAGAAAGGGCATCGGTCCCATCACCGGAGCCGATGCCGCCCAGGGACAGGTTGATAATCTGGACCTGGTGTTCCAACACGGCCCATTCAATACCGGCCATAACCGTACTCATCGAGCCACCGCCATCGGCTTGTAATACTTTGGCAATATAGAGGTTGGCCGCAGGAGCCACGCCCACATACTGACCGTTTGACTTGACCCCACTCCCGGCCAAAATACCGGCCACGTGTGTGCCGTGGCCGTTATCATCGCGGGCGCTACCGCCGACAAAACTCTTGGTGACCATAATCCGTCCGGCAAAATCAGGGTGGGTGTCATCAATGCCGGTATCTATCACCGCAATTTTAATCCCCTCCCCTTTGAGGCCGGCGGCCCATACGGTGGGGGCCGCTATTTTGGGCACAGAGGTGTTGAGACAGGTATGTACCGGCAGGTCAGGCCAGATTTGCTCCACATCTTCCTGTTTACTTAAAATCTCGATATCAGCAGCCGTTACCTTCAATGCCTCGCCGGGAAACAGGTTAAATGCACAATCAATTTTTGGGGCACTGGGCAACACGGCTTGCGGACTAAACACACCCCTTTTGTGACGCACAATGACCGAAATAGGCTCCTGGTTAGCCAGCGTGTTCATTTGGTTTTGTAATTCCGAGGCAATTTTATCGTCAGCCATCTTTTCTCCTTCTGCTACCTGTTCCCCATCGTACTGACCGGTGCGTCTGGTTCGACCGAAATCACCCACGTCTGCTCAAGCAATTTCAACGCAGCTCGTCCCGAGCAGGAGACCGCTACACCCGGTGACAGTCTAAATTGCTGCCTCACCTGTAAACCGGCTGAAGCGAACCATGCCAGATGAGGCGTGGCATCTCCATCAGTCCGGACGATCAAATCGACCATTTGCTCTGGCTTTGCTTTTAACTGCTGTACCAACTCCGGGCTAATTTTGGCCATGACCCCTCCTGCAGCAATGAACAGTGAACAATTAGCAATGAACAATTATATTTTTAGTGTAAGGTAACTTAACTATTGAGTCAAGGGTTGTGACCTTTGTCAGGCTTAACTCAATAAAAACGACTGCACCTGTTCCCAAATAAACGCCAACTGGTCGTTGAGACGATGATCTGAGTCGACCTCAATAAGTTGTACTTTATCAGCAAAATCAGCCGCATACTGGCGGCTGTTCTCGATTGGAACGACATCGTCATGTTGACCGTGAATGATTGTTACCGGGATTGGAGGGGGCACCGGCTGGAGATAGTGCCACCCATCCAGGTGATAGTCATACCTCAGCGGGATATCCGCCCTGAATGCGTAGTGGGAAACTTTAATCGTCCCTACCTTTTGCCAATGTTGCTGCTCCGCTTCAGTCAGCCTGCCTGACGGGTAAGATAGAGCCGGGGCCAGGCAGAGCATTTTTTCGACGCCCCTAAATCGATGGGCATAGTGTAGTCCCACCAGGGCCCCCATTGAGCTACCAATGAGGCTCACCCATTCTTGGCCATGAAGTAAATACTGTCGCAGCCGGTTGATCAGACCGGTGATGGTCATGTATTCAAAATCGGTGGGGGTTGGATTGAAATCAACGGCATGAAACGCTACATCGGGTAGCGTTTCAAATTTATCCCTGAAGTATTGGGCTTTTGTCCCCTGTCCAGAAGAGGCAAAGCCGTGGAGAAACAGCACTGTTTTCCGGGACATAATTACTGCGCAATTACCGTAACTCGTAGCTAAAAGGAAACAGGGCTAACGGAATCAGTTTGAGGTGTTGGATGGCAAAGGGGAGGCCTATAATGGTGATAGCCAGTATTGCGGCCGAAGTCAGGTGTATCATAGCGATTTCCCAGCCAAACAGGACCAACCAGATGATGTCAAAGATGATGCGTAGGATACCACCACCGTCTGGCGCCGGGGCTAACTCTTTGCCAAAGGGAGCCATACTGGCCATGCCCAGCTTAATCGACTGGAGGCCAAAGGGAATACCAATAATGGTTAAACAAGTCAGCAAGCCGCCCAAGATATAACCCAACGCCGCAAAAAAGCCGCCAAAGACAAGCCAAATGATGTTGCCCAAAAGACTCATAGAATTACCTCCGTAAATTCAGTTTACTAAATGATTACTTACTTGTCTATACGCCCGGTGAACGTTTTAGTTGCATACCTGGTAGCCTATACCTCTTAAATTTGACAGCAATTTTGCTACCAAATTTCTAGGTACAGTTGACATTTGCCGATTACGCACGCTTCGATACACCTACAAAGGCACTCAGCATGCGAAATCGGCCCAAAAACGCATCCTGAGTAGGCTGAGCGCAGCGAATGCCGTATCGAAGGGGCGTTTTTGGGCTAACCAAGTGAAATGTCAACAGAACCTAAAATCAGACACCCTCTATAGTAAACTCTAACCGGGGTGCTTCGGCGGTCAGCATAGCTTGTTCCCTGGGGGGCGACCATAAGGCGGTAATGCCTTCAGCTAGGGCCTCAACCAGGGCGCGAACATCGGCCGGAGCCGTCTCGTGCAGCCCCTCACTGACGATGAGGGCGCAGCTCGTTTCCGGGCTAACCGTGGAGTGAAGACTCTGGCGAAAGGTCCAGCGCCGGGCATGCACCTGGTTGGCGGCATCGGCAAAAATTACCTCACCCGGTGGTGGGGTTTCTATCTGACCGCTGAAGGCCAGGTATTGCTCGCTGCCTGTCGCAAAGCGGACTTCCAGATAGGTGTCCACTTTGGCCAGATCAAACACGGCCACCGGCAAGGCGAAAGCCAGGGATATCGTGTTGCATAGATCGACCAGGGGATGCAGACGGGGTAAATCGTCTTCGCGCCGAAAACGACGTAGGAGCGCTTCGGCGGCGGAACGATACTTGGTGGGCTTCAAGCCCATCTGGGCATAGGCCCGTCGCCAGGCGGAAATCTCGGGTAGTTGAGATTCCGACCCCCGGCTCAAACGTTCGCGAGCCCGCTGATACCAGGGTTGAAGGTGAGCTTCTGCTTCAACTTCGGGTTGAATGTTATCGACAACTAACAGCCCCGGTACTAATTGGGGAAACTGCTGCCATATCTCTGAAACGTGACAAAAATACATAGGTCAATTCCAAGTTTTGAGTGTTAAGTGTTCAATCGTGAAATTGAACTTCGTCCTACCCATTTAAAATTTAACATTAATCATTTTTAAACCGGCTTGGCAACCACGATCAAGCGGTGGGAGTTGTTGTTATAAGGCCAGCAGGTGACTAAGGTGAGACGCTCTTCATTAAACGGGCCAATCCAGCGGGCGTTTGCCCGCCGGACGGATTCGGGTTCACCCTTATCTTTTAGAATAAATTTGTCATTGACCGCATAATCGTAACGCTGGTCCCCAACGTATAGGGAAACAATATCACCTACATCTAAATCAACCAGGTAACGAAAAGTTTCACCTTTGATGTTGTGATGTCCGGACAGAACGATATTGCCACCCTGACCTGGCAACATCGAGTTTTTATGCCAACCGGCGGCATAATCCGCCACCACCCACACATTTGTAGACACTCCATCTTGAATAACCTGTTGCCAACCCACTTCGACCACCTTGGCGTCCAGGTCGATACTGTCCACCACAATCCGGGTCGGGGGCAAACTGGCTGGAGCAGCAGCCGGATCTCCGGCTGCTGCGGCTGACGCTGGCGCATCCTCCGCTACGACCAGTGGATTGTCGGCTAAAGAAGGAACAGCATGAGTGATCGGTTCAGAGGTCAGAACGTTTTCTTGAGCCAGGGCTGCTTCTTCCAAAAATTTGGCTTCGGTTACAGAAGTCACTGTCTCTTGAGGCGGCGTTGCTGCCTCAGACGTAATGTTCTTCTCAAGAGCAGCTTCCTGGACAGGGGCAGCCTCCTCTGCCGGGATAGTGTTCTCTACAAGGTCAGAATTCTCCACAGGATCGACGGTCTGGGTTGAGGGGGAGGGTGAAGTATTGAGACTGGCAGGTTCGACAGGCGGAGCATTGTCGCTCACTGTCGGCAATGTTGCCGTTGGTTTGATGTTGGTTGGGCTTGGTTGAGGAGTCGGGGTTTCGATAGCGTCAGCCACAGATACTTCTAAAATGCGGGCCGGTGGAGGCTTGCTGGCCTCAAGTTGGTACTGATAAAACATCCAACCGCCCGTTCCCAGTAGGGCCAAGCCGCCAATAATCAGAATAAAACTGGCCATCTGCCAGATTTTAGCCTGGACTGAGGGGATAGGTTGTAGTTTTGGTGGTTTTGGGAATTTGGTTGACAAGTCGTCGCTCATAATCAATCACCGTCGTAGCCGAATCATTGGAGTCTTCCAGATTACACAGAAACATGGTAACTTTGTCACCGGATTCTGTCAAAAGGGGCGCGTTTCAGTGCTACCTGAGATGAACAGATTTGCTCAAATAGAGTTTTATTTTTATCTTTCTCGTAACTACCTACCATGTCATTCTGAACGAGCGCAGCGAGTGAAGAATCCCCAAGGTTTTGGTAAAGTAAACCTCTTTTGGGCCAAAGTTTCGGGGATTCCTCGTCGCTGCGCTCCTCGGAATGACATGAGGGTAGGCAGTTACTCTTTCTCAATAGTCTATACCCTTTGGTTGCGCTATGACTAACTTTACGGCAAAAGCACCTGACGGCAAAAGTTCCAAATTTCTGAATGGGTTAAATATCAGCCACGTCGCTGGCGGTTTCGTCTTGTTCGCTGCTGCTTTATTGTACTTGCTCACGCTGGATAACGGACTGCGCCCGGATGAATTGGTCGGTGGCGACCTGATTACACACCAATATGCCCAGGTCGAGGCCCGACCCAGTAACGCCCCTGGCTACCCGCTGTACATCATGGGCGGTTGGTTATGGTTCCACCTGGCCCGAACCGGGCTGGGTGGGCTGCTCAACCCGGTGGAAATCCTGTCCCTTTACTCAACGTTGTGGGGACTGGCCTCGTTACTGGTTCTATATCTAATCCTGCTCCGGGTGACACACGGGCAATGGTTCATCGCTCTACCGCTGACCGCTTTCTACGCCACGACCTTCTTTTTCTGGTATTACAGTGTCACTACTGAGCAATACACCAGCGCCATTTTTCAAACCTTGCTCATTGTCTGGCTGGTCTTCAAATGGGATGATCACCCCCGCCACTCAATCCTACTCTGGCTGGCCTTTATCAGCGGCACCATGCTGGCCAATATGGTGACCACTCTCTTTATTCTGCCGCCCCTCCTGTGGTTCATCTTCTTTCGGAGAGAGGTGACAGGAGACAGGCGGGGCTTTATTTTGTCCAGTTATCTCAAAAGACCTAAATTCATTCTGCAAGCCGTTGGCCTGGCATGTTTACCGTTGCTCAGTTATGTCTACGTTTACATTCGGGGTGCCCAGCATCCCGAATGGCGCGGCGTTGGGCAGTGGGCAACCACCTGGGAATGGTTTGTTCAATTCCTGACCATTCAACAGGGGCGTGATGAACTGGCGCCTGGTTTAACCCTGCAAAACCCTTTCACCGCTGAATTCCCCGCTTTGATGTGGCAGGAGTTAACCTGGCCCATCTTCTTTGGGGGACTGCTGGGCCTGGTGTTTTTGGGCCGACGGCGGGCTATTTTCCTGTATGCTACCCTATTGATCTATTTTATCTTTTGCTGGGGATATCGTTTTGGCAACTGGTTCCAGGTCATCATTCCTGCTTACCCGATCATCATCGTCGGTTTTGCCACACTGGCCCTATGGGTTCGCCATTCACTATTCGCCACACTGGCCCTGCGGGTTCGCCATTCGCCATTCGCCTATTCGCCACACTGGTCCTATGGGTTCGCCATTCCCTTATTCCTCACCCTCCTGCTAATGGGCTTACTCATCTACCGCTTTACGGCCAGTTTACCCCGCGCTAATCAGCAGAACCGGCCAGGCGACACCGGCCTGGATTCGGGCTGGACCATTCTGGCCGATGCACCTATCCAGCCGGCCGTCATCTCCGGCGATTTTGCCGAGCAGGTGGCATTGCAATACTTGAGCGTGGTCTGGGAGGCAGCCCCCCGCATTTACCCGACCGATGCCGGCGATCTTACCCTTCCACCCGGCCTGGAGGAGAAAAATCTCCGGGTCTACATCAGCCGCCGGGCCTTGGCCGCTGTACCCGAAGTCGTTCAAGTTGAACGTATCCATCCGCAGGCATGGGGGGAGCAGTTGATCGCCCTGTGGCCAACCCCCCGGACTGAGCTTCCTGCAGAGGCGATCCCCCTTAATATTAATTTTGGCCATAAATTGGCCTTGGTTGGCTGGGAGCAGACTCAAGCCGGTCACCCCTTGCCAGAAACCGTCGCCCAACGTCTGACCCGAGCCAACTGGCAAATTGCTCTTTACTGGCAGGCTATCACGCCGCTGACTGAAGATTACACCATCTCTGTGCGGCCTCTGGCGGGTGGTCAGTTAATTACGGTTGACGGAGAGGCGGTTATTCAGGATCACCAGCCGGTGTGGGGCGTCTATCCGACCAGGCGTTGGGAGCCTGGTGAGATTGTGCGCGACGCCTATGCTCTCTCTTTGCCGTCGGAGGTCACGCCAGAAGCTGTCCAGGTTATTGTCTACAAAACCACAGAGACCGGTTTTGAAAATTTGGCCGAGAAGACAATCAACCTGGCCACGGCCCTTACCGTTCCGCATTGAGTTGCATCATCTGGACCGCTTCTTGAGGAGTTAGCTCCCCATCAATAACGCCGCGTAATGGCTCACGCATCGCGTTTAAAATCGTATCGGCATTGGTCCCTAGCGGAACAACCCGCCCGGCTTGCATCTGCTGGGCGCTAGCCCTTAAGGCCGCATTATTAACAATCAACGGATCATCCAAGGCCTGGCGACGGGTTGGTAACAGGCCAAACTGAGCCGTCCAGGCCAATTGGCGTTCCGGGCGGGTGATATATTCCAAAAAGGCGGCTGCGGCCAGAGCCCGGTTGCCGCTGGTCGAGCGGCTGATAGCCCAATAGCGAGCCAGGACCAATGGTGCGGCTGGTTGGCTTTCCTCGGCCTGGCCCACGTTGGGCAGCGGAGCTACCCCCCAGTTGATCTCACCGGCCCGGCTTAACTCAGCAATGGCCCATTCCCCATCGATCATCATGGCCACGTCCCCTCTCAAAAATCGAGCCCGAATTTCCTCATAAGTTTCTACCGGGGCAATACCGGTTAAGCGACCCTGCCAGCTAAGATAAAGGGTAATGGCCGCTTCCATCGAAGGGGTGTCCAAGGTGGGCTGACCCGTTTCATCCGTCAGCCAGCCGCCGTAAGGAGCAAGCCAGGGCACCAACCAGAGCGGATCATAACTATTGACACCCAGGCCCCGGAGAGAAGACCTGGATCGCTCCACCGCCTCCTGCTGAGGTTCGTTCCCCGCCATCAGCCTTTGAGCCAGATCAAAAAGTTCGTCGGTGGTGGTCGGTGGTCTGTCCACCAAATCTCGATTGTAAAAAAGCAACAGGTGAAATCCGGTCGTGTCGGGCAGCCCCCACAGCTCATTGTCCCGATGGGCACCGAGCAGGGTGGTCGAGGCGAAGCCATCAATAAAACTGGGCGGAAAAAAATCTGACATAGGGGCAATCTTCTCCTCGGTCCATAAATTGCCCAATAGAACCGGTGAGGCCAGGACGACATCAAAGCTAATTTCGCCCGCCATGAGGGGAGTCATAAAGTTTTCAGGATTATCGTAATGTTCCAGGGTAACAATGAATTGGGGGAACTCTGCTTGAAAGGCTTGAATATCGTCGGTCAGGGCCTGGGTCTGTGCTTCTGGCAAACTTTCCCGGACGACAATGGTGGTCAGTGGCGGGGTAAGTGTTGGTCTGGGTTGAGGCGTGGAGGTGGCTATCGCCGTAACCAGGGCTTCGGTCACAAACTCGACCGGTATCGCTGTGGAAGTCGGCCAGGGCGTTGGCGAAGGGGGCGGGGTGGGCGGCGTACAGGCGGCCACGGCCATCAGCAAGCCGGTTATGAAAATAAAACGAATTCGCAGATTGAAGACGCGCATAGAGCTTATGCCTCATACAAGACCAGTTGATGTGCCTTGGTAAAAAATTGCTGATGAGTAAGGAAAGCAGCCGTCAGTCCACTAAAGGCCGCCGCGCCGATCAGCATGTACATCACAATCACTTGTAGTTGTACCGCTTCTAAGGGTGAGGCTCCGGCCAGAATCATGCCGGTCATCGCGCCTGGCAAAGCAATCAGGCCCACCGTTTTGGTATTGTCTACAATGGGGGTCATGCCGGTGGCCAGCGCCCGTCGCAACTGGCCGTCGGCCGCTTGCCGCTGGGTTGCTCCCAGGGCCAAGGCTGCCTCTATCTGGGCCCGTTGTGACTTCAAGTCATCCCGCAGACGAGTCATCACCAGGCCGGTAACGGTCATGGCGTTGCCCACAATCATACCGGCGATGGGAATGATAAAGCGCGGTTCAAAGGGAAATATCTGTAAGACAATGAGCAGGCCTAAAGTTGAAATCGCGCCCAAACTGATCGATGCTGTAGCCACGCGTCTGCTCCGGGGGACGCCCTGACCCCGCCGGCCAGCGGTGTGACCGGCAATGCTGATCATGATCCCCACCACCAGCAGAATCCACAGCGGCCCTCTGGCCCTAAAAATCAAATCCAGAGCATAACCAATAGCAATCAACTGCACAAAAGCTCGTCCCACCGCCAACAACATATCCTTTTCTAATTCAACTTTCTGCCAGCGGGAGATACCTATCGCCAATCCCACCAATACCAGTGAGCCCAGGATCCGGGGTAGCCAGTTTAGGGCTTCGAACATGTTTTGTCTCCTTTATGATGCACTACGATAGCTTGCCGGCGGCAAAATCTTCCGTCAAATGGTGGCCACTGGTTAAGAGATGTTGGGGGTCGCCTGTTTCTGCGACCCTGCCCTGCACCAACAAAGCGACTGTATCGGCGGTGCGTTCGACCTGCTCAATGGCATGCGATACCCAGACCACCGTTAAGGCCAGGGTATCTCGAAGGTGCAGAATGGATTCTTCGACATGCTGGGTGGCGGCTGGATCGAGGGCGCTGGTCGGTTCATCCAGGAGTAGCACTTCCGGCTCATTGGCCAGGGTACGAGCCAGGGCGACGCGTTGGGCCTGGCCTCCTGATAGTTCGTCGGTCGATTTTTGAGCCAGGTCTGCTGCCAACCCGGCCATCTCCAGCAGTTCTGCGACCCGTTCCGGCGCTAGGGTTTGGCCACATAGACCGGGACCGTAAGCCACGTTGCTGGCCACCGTGCCCTCGAATAGGGCCGCGCTCTGAAAAAGCATCCCTACCCGTCGCCGCAGGCTCAACACATCCATCGTGGTGATGTCTATCCCATCCAGAAAAACCGTAGCCGGTGGCGGTTCCCACAGCCGGTTGAGACAACGCAGCAACGTGGATTTACCACTACCACTCGGTCCAATCAGGCTCATAATTTTACCCGCAGGAATTTCCAGGGAAACATTGTCAAGGATGGGTGCGCCGTTACGCAAGGACAAATGTAAGTTTTTTATCGTGATTTTAAATGACATGCCTGGTTCCGCTGCTCTGCCTGGATATTTATTTGTCTAATACTTCCCGTACCTTCCAGGCCAGGGCTGCTGGTGAGAAAGGCTTTTGGATAAACATAAGGCTGGGATCTTGGGCCCTATGCTGGGCAAGACGAGTGTCGATGTAGCCTGCCGCGAAAAGAACTTTAATATCGGGGGATACGATCTCCACCAGTCGGTCGGCCAGGGCTTTGCCGTCCATGTGGGGCATGATCAGGCTGGTTAGCAAAAGATGGATGTCTTTGTGGTACGTTTGAGCCAGATGTAAAGCCTCCTGGCCATTGGCCGCTTCCAGCACGGTGTAACCCTGCTGACGCAGCACCCGGCTGGCCAGTTCTCGCACCACGACTTCATCTTCTACCAAAAGAATCGTCTCCGTCCCCTGGGATAGCTCACTGACCTGACCAGCGGGGGGCGAGGGAGTGACTCCCTCTGTGGCCCGTGGCAGATAGACCCGGCAGGTTGTTCCCTGCCCCGGTTCGCTGTAGACCGAGATGTGACCGCCATTCTGTTTGACAATACCAAAGACGGCGGCCAGGCCCAGGCCGGTGCCTTTGCCTACCTCTTTGGTGGTGAAGAATGGCTCGAAGATATGGACCTGGATTTCCTCGCTCATGCCAATACCGTTATCGCTGACGGTTAACATGACGTAGGAGCCAGCAGTTACCTCGGCCTGCCGGCGAGCATCATCCCGGTCCAGGGTGATATTGGTCGTTTCAATCGTCAATTTACCGCCAGTGGGCATAGCGTCGCGGGCATTGACCACCAAGTTGACAATGACTTGCTCGATCTGGGCCGGATCGACTTTAACCGGCCACAGATTGGAGGCCAGGTTGGTTTCTAACTCAATGTTTTTTTCGATGAGGGGTCTCAGAATCTTAGCGGTATTGGCGACTACTGTGTTGAGGTTTAACACTTCCGGTTTGATGATCTGCCTGCGGCTGAAGGCCAACAATTGGCCGATCAGGTCGGTGGCCCGCAAGCCAGCCTGTAGAATCCTTTCCACCATTTCCCGGAGAGGATCATCCGGCGACAGTTCATCTTGAAGCAAGGCCGCGTAGCCGTTGATGGCTGTCAGTAAATTGTTGAAATCGTGGGCAATACCGGCCGTTAGCCGGCTAACCGCTTCCATCTTCTGCGCCTGGCGGTATTGCTCCTCCAATTTCAGCTCACGCGTCACATCGCGCTTGACGGCCACGTAATTGACGACTGTACCTCTCTCATTGCGGACCGGGCTGATGGTCGCCTCTTCCGTGTAGAGGGTACCGTCTTTCTTTTTGTTGACAAATCGCCCCTGCCACACCTCCCCGGCGCTAATGTTCGTCCATAATTCCTGGTAAAAAGCATCATCCTGTTTGCCACTTTTAAGGATGCGGGGATTCTGACCGATTGCTTCGGCCCTGCTGTAGCCGGTGAGTCGTTCAAAGGCCGGGTTGATGTAGAGGATGGTCCCCTCGGAATCGGTGATGACCACACTCTCGGCGGCCTGTTCGATGGCCGTACTCAACTGCCGGAGTTCTTTACCCAGTTGCGTCCGGGCCAGCGCCCCGGCCACCTGATCGGCCACATCCCAGGCCAGGCTAACTTCATCGGCTGAGAAGTGACGGGGCTCGGTGGTCCCCAGACTCAAACTGCCCACCACCTCTCTCTTGATGACCAAAGGCAGCAGAAGCAACGAGACGGTACCGCGCTGGCGCAGTAAGTCCTGGACCGGGGCCAGGCGCGGGTCATTTTGGGCGTCGCTGACGGCCAGTGGTGCTTTGTGGGTCAGTAAGTATTGAGCCATCGGGTTGTCTTCGATAGGAATGACATCATTCAGCGTTGTCGGTTGGCCTTCGGCCACGTATTCGGCCATGATCGTCGCCGTCGTTTTATCTTCGTTGAGCAAAGCAGCGGCTGCCTGGGCGGTGTTAAAAGCCAGGGCCAATTCGCGGCAGGTCGTTTCCAGTACCTCCTGCGGTTCCACACTGGGGACGGCGGCTGAAGTAGCAATGAGTTGGTTGAGTAGACTCAGTTCGCGGTTATGGCTGTGGATTTTTTTCTGGAGCCGTTTCTGGTCGGTTATATCCCGTATCGCGGCTACTCTGTGCATACGCTCTTGATAAAAGAAATTTTTGCCGTTGATTTCAACGGGAAACGTGGAGCCATCTTTTCTTAACCCAACCACTTCATAAGGTTTTTCATAGCCCGAAAAGATATTTTTTAGGACAACATCGCGGGATTCGGGCGCTATAGTGACTAAAGGGCTCATACCAATCGTTTCAGCCAGTTCGTAGCCAAACATCGTGGCGAAGGTTTCGTTTGCTTTAAGAATCTTATTTGTATCGTGGATCACGATACCTTCAAAAGTGGCTTCAGATAACCGGCGGAATCGTTCTTCGCTCTCCCGGAGCGCCTGTTCTGCTCGCTTGCGCTCCCGTCGCTCCTCGGCCTCGCGTAATTCTCGTTCAATGGCCGGTACCAAACGTACCAGATTGCCCTTCATTACATAATCATGCGCTCCCGCCTTCATTGCCTCTACCACGGTCTCTTCCCCTACAACCCCTGATACCATGATGAAAGGCAGATCGAGCCCCCTTTCTTGTACCAGGGCCAGGGCCGCCAGCCCGTTAAAGTCGGGTATTGTGTAATCAGCGATGATGACGTCCCAGGTCTGCCCGGCCAGGGCAGCGCTCATAGCGGTGGCTGTATCGACCCGTTCAAAGGTTGGGTCGTAACCGGCATCTTGCAGTTCACGTAAGAGCAACAGAGCGTCGTCTTCTGATGCCTCAACAATTAATACGCGCAGTGGTATGCTCATCTAGATCTCCCTTCGTCCTACCATATATCGTTCTTCTTCCCCCATACTAAGAGTAAAATAAATTCCCAAAAAAGTGTAGTGATATTTGTCATTCATAAATGTGACACCTGACACTAATCGTCTGATTCTGGGGTTCGTACCCGACTTGCCCCGTACTAACAACGACCGAAAAAGTGAGTTTCGAGGTCTCAACCAGCAGTTGTTGCGCACGACCGGCCAAAAAGGGGTCACCCGCCGGCTCATCCAACGCTCAGGGACCTGGAAACTGATCCCTCAACCCGGTTCGCTGACAGTGACTACAAAAAAGAGCGGACACGCGTCCGCTCTCATTGAAAACGTTTCCAGTTTCACACCCGTTCGGTCAAACTGTCACGAAAGCAACTCCGAGAATTAAAGGAACGGTGGCTCCGGTTGCCACCAGATGAGTTATCTGTGAGACTTTTGCGATACTGCGTTTAAATGGTAACTCACTCAAATTCATTATTTTTCCTCTGACGAATTGTTATTGAGTCGCCAGGAAGTCGGCGACGGCCTCAGCCCGTTCGTAAGTCCGCTCAGTCAACGACTGGACGGCAGCTTCAAAGGTGTCTTTACCTTCTTCGGCGGCATAAGGCGCAATCAACTCGACCAGTTCCTCGTACTTCTTCGTCATCTTGTCTGGGTTGAACAGGTCGCTACTGGTTTCCTCAAGGTAGTTGATGTAGCGTTCATAGTAGATCGGGTCATCCAGCAGGTAGCGGATCAGTGGCCAGTTATCGCCGACATTCGCTTTGTCTAGAGAGACATTACCGCCTCCCGGTCCTCCTCTTTGTCCTCCCGGTCCCCTCATTCTTGCTCCCGCCTCCTCTGCTCCTGGGGCTGCCGGTTGTTCTGCTTCTGCTGCCGGTTGTTCTCTGGGTCCTCCCGGCCCTCCCATGCCTCCCAAGATAAGATTGTGGTCCCATGAAATCCAGACCAACTGATCGGTGTCGGGGTTGTGGTAGAAGTAGAAATTATGTGACATGCCGCCGTAAGTGTCCCAATGTTGGAGCACGGCGCTGATAGCCAGCCATTCCAGGAAGGCATCCACATCGAAAATCGACTCCAGCTTGGCCCGCCAGGCTTCAGGGTCGGTGATACGTTCTTCTGAATGCAGCACATTATACAGAGCCTCGATATCGCTCCAATCAGCCTCGTCTTCGTTATTTTCTTTCTCGAAGCTCTCTTTGATCCGGTCAAAGGTACCTTCGGCCAGGCTGACCGCTTGACCGTCGCCTTCGTAGATATTGCCTTTGTCGTTACCAAAGTAACGCTCGATGACCGTATCATCAATTACCTCGATCACAGTATACAAACCCAGGTTAACCGGCCCTTCACCATAATCGAGGATCACTTCGTAGTAGGCAGTTTCGGCCGCCACCAGGCCAGCTTCTTCCAGAAGGTCATAGGTAATTGCCTCTCGCATGTACGAGCCATCACCGAAACCGTTGGCCAAAGATAATTGCTTGAAGCCGTAGAACCGTTGGTTTTTAATTTCGGGATAGTCATCCTCAAATTCATCAAAGTCCAGTTTGAGTGGCATCTTGACCGAACCGCTGTTCCACGAACTCATCAGCGATGAATTTCCTTTATAGCGAACACCGACGTTCGTCCACGTATGCCCCTCAAATTCGATGGTCGCCGGCACCCACATTGGATTCTCTCTACCAAAGCCCGGCCCGCCACCGAAACCTGGCCCGCCGGGCCCTCTACCTAAGCCACCACCTTCCGCCCGTGCGCCCTGCTGTGGAAGTTGCCCCTCTCCGGGAAATGCCGGCGGTTCTCCACCTTCAGGAAATGCCGGTGGTTCTTCACCTTCAGGAAATGGTGGTGGTTGTGGACGTTCGCCTTGCGGGGGGAATTGACCATCCTCTGGCTCAGGAAACCCCTCCGGTATCTCGCCGTCTCCGGGGAATGGCGGTTGTGGCCGTTCATCGCCCTCGGGAAAGTTGCGCCCCTCCGGCCCAACACCCGCTTCGGCGCGACCCGGTCCCTGCCGCCCCCGGCCGGGTTCACCATACAGCTCGGTCATATTGGCCTGCATCGCTTCCCAATTTTCCGGGTCAATGGTAATGATAATTTGATTGACCTTGTCCTGGGGGAAAACAACATCATAGTTAGGCTCTGCCTTTTTGCTGTGAGTTTCTTCTCCCCAGCCTTCCGGGCGGATGATTTCTTCTTCTGCCGAATCCCCGTTCTCGGCCGGGGTATCAGTCTTTGCTGCCTCTGCTTTCGGCGTATCCGGCGCGGTGGTCGTAGCCGACTGTTGGCTCGAAGCGACAGATACCTCATTGTTGTCGTTGGCTTGTTCTGTTGAGCAACCCATTGAAGCCAGTAAAAATATGATTATAGACATAAAAATCAATAGATTACGTTTCATTAGTAAACCTCTGTTTAATCTTTGGCCATTAAAAAATGCAGGTTCATCCAAAATTAGTCAGGATTTACTTGCATAAGGATGCTTACGGTCCGGGAGGACGCATGTTTCCACCTTAGCCACCGGGAGGTGGGCCCGGCGAGCCAACAATGGTGACCATACTTGAAATGGTGAAGCTGGCAGCCTGAGTGCCGGGTGTATAGGTTCCGCCGGTATACAGGCCATCAGTGGCGGTGCCGGTTGAACTGCCGCCGGTATAGACCATGTAGGTTGTGCCGTTTGCCAACTCCGGTGAGGAGAACACGACCGACTGGTACGTTTTGGTGGGCACAAAGGTGAGAACGTCGTCGCCGGCCTGGGTTTCAATGTGGAACATAGTCCCCGCTGATTTTGCCGATGAGAGATTAACCAGCACCGAATACTGCGTTGATGATGAACTGGGTGCCTGGGCCATACCGGAACTACCCGCGGCCACCAAAAAGCCACCGGTCATTGGGAAGGTGCCATCGTAGTCTATGGCCCCGTTGCCGTTGTTGGTAGGCCCGTTGACCAGAACCACGCCGTCGGTCATATAGATTGAGCCGTTGGCGTCAAGGCCATCGCCATCGGCATCAACCACGATGTACCCGCCGTTAATTTCAAGGTAATAGCCGCTGCCGCTAAACGGGTCGTCATTACCGCCGGCCACGTTAATACCGTCATCGTCGGCGGTCAGGTCAATCTCCCCGTCATTGATGAAAATATACGTGCCTTCAATTCCCTCGTAACATTCCGTAACGGTTATATCGCCGCCGTTAATGGTTACGGTTGCGTCTGAATGGATGCCGTCATCGGCGGTTGCCAGCGTAAACACGCCGCTGTCAATGGTGATGCTGTCATTGGAATGAACGGCATCATCGGCAGAGTTGATGTTAAAGGTGCCGCCAGTGACGACAATCTCAACCCCTGCCTTCAACCCTTTGGCGCTGTCATCGGTGACGATACCGCTGCCGCCTCCGGCCACAATAGTGAAATCTCCGTCGCTGATGGTGAGGGTGGTTTCGGCCTGGATACCATCGTTGGCGGAGGTGATGTTAAAGGTGCCGCCCGAAATGGTTATATAGCCCAGGGACGTGTCTTCATCATTATCAGATTGCATCCCGTCGCTGCCAGCGTTGATGGTGAATGTCCCGTCAAGAATTGTGATGGAATCCTTGCCCTTGATGGCGTGTTTGGCGGCGGTTACGGTGATGTTGCCGCCGGTGATTTCGAGATTGTCTTTGCTGACGATGCCGTTTTTATAGTTGGCGTTTACCGTCAACGAGCCGTCGCCCTGAATCACCAGATCATCCTTGCTAAAAAGAGCCGCGTCCGGTTCATCTTCGCCGTCGGCAAAAACATAATCCTCCCCGTCGGTCAATGTGTTTTCGGTGCCGGTGGTCAGGGTGATCACCGTTTGGGCCGCGCTGCTGATAAAGATGGGGGCGCTGGTAGAATTGGTGATGTTTGTGCCGTTCAAAATAAGTTCCACTGCATCTTCATCCTCGGTCTCCACAATCAGTTGCCCATCGTCCAGGGTACCACTGATGTGGTATGTGCCCGCCGAGGTGATGGTGATGACGCTGCCGCTAACAATAGTGCCGCTGCCGTCAACCGTGATCGAATCGCCGTTGAAGGTGATGGTGGTTACGCCATTGCCGTTCATTACCATGGGCAGCCAGATGGTCGTTGTTGTTTCTGCGGTAGACGCCAGGGTTGAGGCGTTTGCGGCTGCCGGTGGCGCGGCTAACACGGTGCCGGTTGCGCCTGACATATTGCCCAAATAGATGAATGCTGCCAGAGTCAGGGCCAATGTTGATAATAGTAGAGCGATGCTTCTTTTCATTTTGATCTGGTCTCCTTGAAAATAAAATTCCAGGCTTCAAGTTCAAAGTTCGGCGTCAGACAAACTGGTCGCCGGCACTATTAATAATTGACCCTTGGCCTACGGCCCGCCTGGCGGACCGCCTTCACGTCCTCCACCAGGGCCGCCGGGACGACCACCGGGGCCGCCACCACCAGGACCACCCTCCCTACCGCCGGTTACAATACTTGAAATCGTAAAGCTGGTGATTTCGGTGCCGGGAGTATATGCTCCTTCAGAGTATAGACCGTTGATAGCTGTACCGGTTGAATTTCCCCCAACGTAAATCTTGTAGGTCACTCCATTTTCCAACTCGGGTGAGGAGAACACGATGGACTGGCATTCTTTGGTTGGTACAAAGGTAAGAGCTCCTTCACCGTCTTCGTTTTCAATGTGGATCATTGTGCCTGCTGCCTGTGTTGAGGCGAAGTTGTGCATCACTGAATACTGGGTTGATGAACTGCTGGGCGCTTGCGCCATCCCCGAACTACCCACCGCCACAAGAAAACCGCCGGTAATATTAAATGCGCCCATATAATCCAGAGGGCCGTTTCCGTTACTTGTAGGTCCGTTGATGAGAACAACCCCTCTGGTCATATCAATCGGCCCGTTTGAGTCAAGGCCGTCACCTCTCGCATCAATAAAAATATATCCACCATTAATGTAGGTATGATAATCCATAGAAGCATCGAAGTTATTTTGTCCCGGCCGTCCGTTCATTGAAGATCCATCATTACCACCGGCGGCGTTTATCCCGTCGTCGCTGGCAACAATGTGGATATTGCCCTCATTAAACGTCAGAACTGCGCTTTCGATACCCTCATAGGATTTGGTAATGTTTAGCTCTCCACCGTTAATTTCCAGAGTAGAATCTGAATGTATGCCATCATCTCCGGAGGCCAGAAGGATATCTCCACCGTTAATCGTTAAGCTGCCATTTGAATGGATAGAATCATCAGAAGAATCTATATTGATGGTACCATCCTCGATAGTTACATCAACAACGGCCTTTATTCCTTTAGCGCTGATGGCATCACTATTGTCATCGCTACTTTCATTAGGATCATTTTTCTTGTCCCACATGCCCCAATCATTTTTGTCGTTGCTGTTGATGATGCCGCCGCCTGAGGATATTGTGACATTGCCGTCTTCGATTAAGATGCTGGTTGCTGCCTGAATACCGTCCATTCCAGCAATGATATTAAAAGTGCCGCCCTCAATGGAAATGTATCCCTTTTCCGCATCCTCATCATTATTGGCTTGCATCCCGTCGCCACCCGTGTTTACGGTGATAATTCCGTCCCTGGCAGCAATAGAGTCCTTGCCCTTGAGACCATCGTTTACGGCGTTTACGGTGATGCTGCCGCCTGTAATCTTAAGGTCGTCATTGCTGGTAATGCCGTTGTTGTAGTTTGCATTGACGGTTAGTGAACCGTTGCCGTTAATGGTGAGGTCGTCCTTACTGAAAACCGCTGCATTGGGTTCGTCCGATTCTGCATCCTCAAGGATATAAGAATCCCCGTCAGTTACATAATTTTCGGTACCGTCTGCTAAGGTAATGACTGTTTTTTCCGCATTGATAACATAAATGGGTGCGCTGGTGGAACAAGCGATATCCACTCCGTTCAGGACGAGCCCTACTGTTTCCTTATCCTCAGTATTTACTACTATCTGCCCGTCGTTCAAGTTCCCGCTGATGCTGTACATACCGGCAGACGTGATGGTTATGATATTGTCGTTCACCGTGGCCCCGCTTCCATCAAAGGTGATCGAATTACCTTCTAACTCTATGTAGGACATATCGGAACTGCTTACACTGGAATCCAGGTCATCACTATCGTATTCCACAGAAATTGTACTGGGTGTAATCTCTGAATTTTGTTTTACATCAACCGCTGTGACGGATGCCGTTCCAGACCCGTTTGCTGGTTGAGAAGCAGATACAGTATCAGTGAATTCAAGTGTATCACCGGAACAGGCGGTGAGGGTAAAGATAAGTGTTGACACCAATAATAAAGCAACTATTTTTTTCATATCAATTTAATTTGACAATGGCACATTAAGGTGGTGAATTAGCCGATGCTCTTTGGCGGTTGAATCGGCTCTTACGTGAGCGAGAGCGGTTGACCAAGTGTTTGGTTACTTGTGAGACAGCCTCTTGGGGCGT
>DAOUMU010000519.1:0-17669 GCA_034409055.1 Anaerolineae bacterium | reverse complement strand
GCCCCGTCCTTCTGGCGACATTTGTTGCCAATCTCTATCTGGAAATCCGGCCGGTTTGTTTTCTATCATTTCGCAGCAGAGTCTAATGATTTCTTTGATTATGTCAAATTACCTTTGAACGATTACACCAGGTGTAATAATGAAGAATTGGGTCTGGAAGACACCACTCCGGTCGGCATCTTTCCCGATGGGGCCAGCCCCTACGGTTGCCTGGACATAGCCGGCAATGTCTGGGAGTGGACCCGGAGTTTGTGGGGAAAAGAGGCGGAACCAGAGTTCAAGTATCCTTACGAGCCAAACGATGGGCGGGAGAATGTGAAGGCAGATGATGACGTGCGCCGGGTGTTGCGGGGGGGGTCGTTCAGCTACAATAGGAGCTACGCTCGCTGCGCCGCCCGCAACTGGTTCTACCCTAACTGGTTCAGCAGGAGCCTCGGGTTTCGAGTGGTGGTCTCCCCCATCTCTCCCCCCTCTGCCCTCTGAGGCTCTGCGCTCTGAATCTCTGGGGGGCGGGTGGAGGACAACAACGAATTTGGAAAGGAACGAATTGGGAGAGGGACAACAGCGAATTTGGAAAGGAACGAATTGGGAGAGGGACAACAGCGAATTACGAAAGGAACGAATTAGGAGCGAATTGAGAAAGGAACGAATTGGGAAGGGAATGAATTGGGTTTGGCTGAGAATGGGTGATCAAATGGGGGTGGGGAAGCTTGGGTGAGTGAGATATGACAGCGAATTTGGAAAAGAAATGGATTCAGGGATAAAATCCAAACAATGGGCTTCTGCTGAAACGATGACTGGAATTATCCACAAAGAACTTAGTTATACTGTCCGTGGGGTCCTGCTCAATGTTTATAATGGGCTGGGTCCTATGCTACCGGAACGCTTCTATCGAGATGCCGCTGCTATTGGCCTGGGGGCGCATGGGGTTGCCTGTCAAACCGAGAAGCCGTTTGAGGTTTACTATCGGAATAATCGGGTTGGGCTCTACTATGTTGATGTCTGGATTGAAGGAGGTAAGCTCATCCTGGAACTCAAAGTCGCTCCGGAGATTACGCCCCTGCACCGGGCACAAGCGATCTCTTATCTCAAGGTAACCGATGCTGATCTGGCCATTGTGGTTAGCTACGGGGCCGGGTCACTGTTAGACGAGCGATTGCCTAATTTTTTGCGAGACAAGGTTGTGCAGTTTGAGTGGGACAAAGCCCGCTCCATGGCCGAAGATACGTTTTGTCCAGAGCTAACCAACCGGTTGCTGGAGGCGTTACACCGTGTCCATTTCGAGTTAGGGCCGGGTTTTCTGCATCAAGTCTACCGGCGAGCGACGATGATCGAACTCCAACAGCAGGGATTGCAGTACGAGTATATCAAGCAGATGCCTGTTCATTACAAAGGGCATTACCTGGGCCTCGAAGCGGTTCGTCTGATTCTGGTGGAAAATAAGATACTCCTGGCTGCGGTGGCCGTAAAGCAGGCTGATCAAGCAATGCAAGCCAAACTCAAGACCCGGTTGAAACATTTGAATTTACCACTCGGCCTGTTAGCAAACTTTAACGCCACCACCCTGCAACTCCTATTTGTCAGGCAGTGAGCAGCAATTCCCGGTATGACCCAATCTTCATCTCAAAACGGGAATTGTTGGGCAGTGAGGCAGACAATAGCATCTTGTAACACCAATGACCGAATAATATGACAAATTGATTTCACATCCAATTCGTTCCTCTCCCTATTCGTTCCTCTCCAAATTCGTTCCAAATTCGTTCCTTTCCAAATTCGTTGTTGTCTTTACGAAAAACCTAAAGGAGGTAAACAAGCATGGCAACCTTTGATCAACGTGGTCAGCGGGTGACCTACCAATACAACGCGGCCGGCGATATTAACTTTGGCGCGGTGCAAACCAAAGTGGACGTGGCCGGTGAATTAGAAAAGCTCCAGGTTGAGCTGGCCAAAGCGGCCGCGGCCGGCGTCTTCGAGGAGGATACGGCCACCGACGTCGAATACCAGCTCAAAAAGGCGGTCCAGCAGGCCAAAAAGCCGGAGCCGGACAAAAAGAGCATCCTGGACCACCTCAACGAGGCCAAAGCCCTGATTGAAGGCGTGGCTGCCGCCGCCGGCCTGGTCGGTGCCCTGATCCAGGCCGCCGAGTTGGTGCAGAAATTGTTTTAAGCGAGATGATCAAACCAGAATTTGGCTTGCCAGCGGGGTAAAAAGTAACTTTCGCTTGATGTCGCTAGGGCGTGTTGACATTTCGGATTATGTCATTCTGAGCGACCACAGGGAGCGAAGAATCTCCTGTTTCAGGCTGGATTTGCCCTTGTTACCGGAGATTCCTCGTCGCTGCGCTCCTCGGAATGACATTTTTAGGCAAATGTCAACAGAATCTAGCCAACTCGTGAACCCACAGGGCAGGTGTGGCGAATGGCGGACTCACAGGGCAGGTGACGAATGGCGAATGGGCGATTGAGGTAGTGATTGGTTTTCAGTGCTCTCAGTCTATTCAGTGCTTCAGTGATTCAGATTTCCGACACCCGTTTGAACGCTACCGATACTGACCTCAAGTAAAAGGCGGCCAAACGTCGTTTGACCGCCTAGACATCTCATCTTTGCTACTTTAATAATGCTTCTGCTCCGGCTGAAGCGACCTCGTGATCATCCTCTACGCTGCTGCCACTGACTCCGATAGCGCCGATAATGACCTCCTCCTTATTTTTGATGGGAAGTCCACCCGGAAATGTGATTAATCCATCGTTTGAAAACTCAATATTATACAAGGGCGCCCCTGGTTGGGCCAATTTGCCCAACTCGCCGGTGGGCATGTTGAAAAATCGAGCCGTTTTGGCCTTCTTGATAGCAATATCAATGCTGCCCAGGAAAGCATCATCCATCCGCACAAACGCTTTCAAGTTGGCGCCGGCATCTACTACGGCGATGTCCATCAAGGTCCCCAGCTCTTCTGCCTTTTGCCGGGCAGACCCAATAACAGCCAGCGCCTGATCCAGAGTAATATCTGCAGTCATAATTTTTTCTCCTTTCAAGAAATAGTTATTTCATCAAACCAGAATTTGGCTTGCCAGCGGGGCAAAAAGTTACTTCCGCTTGATGTCGCTAGCCAACTCGTAAAACGTAAAACGTGAAGCGTAATGACTTATCTACAGCTCATTTTTACGTTTTACGCTTTATGTTTTACGTGGTTGGATGCTTTATGAGATTGCCTTACCGGAAGTTACTTTTTTATTGTCAATTCTGGTTCTATGTATTTGCTTAGGGAGTTCCGAAATTTAAATCATCCCAAAACTGTCGGTGACGTGAGGCGTAAAACGTGAAACGTGAGGGTTTATGGCATAAAAACATCACGTTTCACGCATCACGTTTCACGGAGTTGGGACAATTATTTTTTCGGAACTGCCTAACTTAACATTATTAACTTTGCTATGATACTCCGTTTCCAAATATTTGACAAAAAGTGAAGTGGTCAGAGACACTTTGAACACTTGGACAACCTTCCCAGAAGCTATTTTTAAGCCAACTTGCCCGGCATAGAGATTCTTCGGCTTTGCCTCAGAATGACATAAGAGAGTTCATTTTTACCTCCCTCAAGGCGTCCAGATGGTCTTGTAAGCAATGGACCTCTTCATCTACTTTGACCAATAGGCGGTTGTAGTCGGCTACCTGGGAAGTGGATTGATTGGTGAGTAGTTGCGAGTAAATCGTGCCAAGTACAGCCACCGTCGTCTCAACCTGAATTTCGGCCTGTCTTATGGAGGTTTGCAATTGTTCCAAAGCCACCAGTTGACTCTCGCGTTGAGTCAGCATATGTCCTAAATGGGTATGTAGGGTCGGATCGGGTTCGGCCTCCAGTTGCCGCTTCAGATCGGCGATAACGGCTGGCACACTGGCCGAATCGCGATAGATGAGGTCATTTTGGCGCAATTTGGCAATGCTCTGCACCAGTTCTTCAATCGCCTGCTGCCAATGGTGGATCTGGGTGAGCAACTGTTGCTGCTGACGGTTTGGACTGGCTTTGAGAATTTGCTCAATCTGGGCCGTGTAGACGGTAGTCTGCTGCAGATAGGCTTTGAGATGGGGTTGGTGGTCGGTTTGGTAGCGGCGGAACAGATAGGCCAGTAACCAGACGCCCCCGGCAAGGACAACCATACCTCCTAACCATCGCAAAGGGTGATTGGGAGTTGCGGCCGGCGGGATTGCTCTGGGTAGTTGAGTGGAGCGTGGTTGGCTATCTGCATTGCCTACGGTCGCCTGTGATACCGGCAGACCATTTTGATCAACCGGCTGACCGTGGGCATATTGCGCTAAAAAATTGTCCGCAACCGGTTGTGCCTGCGCCTGTTGGGTAAGGGTGGGGCTGATAAGCTGGTGTAGGGTATATTTTTTAAAGATGTATAGTTCCGGGCCGGTTCCTGTTACCACCAGTCCATCGCGCACGATGATGGGGGTCGAAGCAGGGCTTGGGGTGGCATTGTGGCCAGGCAGATTGATTAAAAAAATAAGCATCCCCAACACTACAACGACCCCACCAATGATAAGCCCCCAGTTTTGGCGGGGCGGTGGAGTGGCCGCCCCGCCGCTCATTTGATGTTTCGATTGACCAAAGCGGTTAGCCATTGCTCTTGCCTATCACCGCACAACCCAAAATCCCAGGAATTCGCCAAGAGCCGAACGAATCTCTGTAAATAAATTGCTGCTTCCGACGAATAGAGTGAAGGGGGCCCCAGGATAATGGAAGAAGGGGCGCAA
Organism: Anaerolineae bacterium; assembly: GCA_034409055.1. GTDB lineage: Bacteria > Chloroflexota > Anaerolineae > 4572-78 > J111 > DAOUMU01. Next base: position 12,914 of record DAOUMU010000519.1, on the reverse strand, counting down.
ACTCCAGGCCATTTGACTTATCATCAAGATGAAAACGACGATCCAGAAGGCGTAAAGCAGTTCGTGCAAAAGGTAATCGCTACCTGGGGCCGAAGTTCGCCTCAGTCCTCGTTCAAGATAGATCAGGCCGACCAGCAGGGCAATCGCCAAGAAACCGACGTTGAGTAACTTGAAAAATTGGTAGCCGTTGACGGTCAATCTGAAGACCACCGTGATGGGCGCAAAGCTGAATAATAGCACAGCAATGACGGTGATAGCGGTCAAGAGAATGGCCACCGTTTGGGCCAGGCTGCGCTTGGAACCGAGCAAAATATCGAAGATGTACAGGGTTGGGGTACAGGTCATCAGGCCGCCTAAAAAGATGAGGGGCAGCTTGATGGCCGAACTGATTGCCTGGAGCGGGTGTCCTGAGCCAAGTATCGCGCCGTAGATGGTCAGGAAGATGGTGGTCGAAATCAATAACGCCACTATTTTCGTTGACAGGTCGATACTGTCGCGAATCTCAGCAAAAAATTGTCCCGGACTCTGTAAGATTGTGCCAACGATGGCGAAATCTCCCATAAATTCGTTGGACGACTTACGATCAAAACTTTTGTTGATGCTTGTCATTGGATTATCTCCTTGTTTGATAAATAGCTTGATAGTGTATACCTCTTAAATTTGGCAACAGCTTTGCTGTCCAAATTGCCTTTTGGCCCCGCGACCGCCGACCGATGACCGCCGACCGCCGCAAAATCTACCATATTATATTCCCACCAGTGTAATTTCTGTCACCTCCGGGGGGCAGTTGATGCGAAAGGGTAAAACCAGGCCAATTCCTCTGTTTGTGTAGAGCCACATATCATTTACGTTGTACAGCCCTTGGTCATACTTGCTCCCTAAAAAGGGTAAAAAAGGAGGACCAATGCCCGGCAAACGGACCTGGCCGCCATGACTGTGGCCCGACAGTTGCAATGAAACCCGGCCATCCAAAGAAAAGGTATCGGCCAGATCTGGTTCGTGGGCCAGGAGGATGGTGGGGGTGTTGGCCGGTAAGTTAGCCAGGGCAGCTTTCAAGTCGGGCCGGCCACTCCACCCATCGTCCAAACCGGCCAGGTAAATTATCTGCCGACCTGTGCTCAGCGCCACTCCCGCATTGCATAGAATAGGTAAGCCTGCTTCCTCCAAGCCGATCCGTACCACCTCTACATTTGTCCATAAATCGTGGTTGCCAAAAATTGTAAAAACACCGTACCTGGCATTGAGAGAGGCTAAAACAGGCCCAAGTTCAAAGATGGAATCGGCCTTTTGCAGCACGTAGTCGCCTGTTAACACAATCAAATCAGGGTGAAGCGCGTTGGCCAGGTTCACTGCTTCTTGCACAAGACCAATTTGGGTGTAGGGATGCAGGTGGATATCGCTCATCTGAACAATTTTGAAACCTTCCAGGCTCGGATTCAGGTTTTTAAGGGGGATTTGTACCCGCTCTACCCCCAGCGATTGGCTTTCAACTTGTGTGCTATATTCATAGGCGCCTACAGCAGCAATACAGCCACCGGCGACGACCTTACCGAAGCCTTTTAAAAAATCTCGTCTACTTGTTTTCATCTTTCCGCCTTGAGCCTATGAGTTTCAGAAACCGACGTTTCTGTTATGTTTCCCCGTCTCAGAGACAGCAACCAAAACAGCCAGAGGCCGGTGATAATTCCGGTGATGGTTCCCCCGGCGATGCCGGCTACAATCCAATCCACAATTTCGATTACAGGCTCATTCACAGCAACCACCTCCCTGAACAGAACCCACCTGCTGGTAAAGCTTATACTCCAGCCGGTAGATGCACCGAAAATCAAGGCTGCGGCGTTCGCCAACACCCACCAGCCGGCCCGGCAGGTATGGCGTCTCAGGGCCAACCACTGCATCGTCCCCACCATACCCCCCATAATAGCCCAATCTACTCCTTCACGTCCGGCCAAAATCCCACCCACCATCCAGCCGGCGATGCTGGCCCATACCCAGTTACCTGGATAGAGATGCCGTTGTAGAATTAACTTTTGTATGATCCCCACGAGGGCGCCCACCACGCCCCAGAGGACAATCCTGACCGGGACTGCCAACATATCACAGGCTCCAACGAGACCTATAGCCACCCCCAGACCGGTACCGACCATATTTACCAATACCCACCAGCCAAAAAAATGCCAACCAACACAAGGCTGAAAATTAATGGCTGGTCGTGGATTTGGTAAAGGCTCATCACAATCACAACGCTTTACAGTTTGTTGGTCCAATTTCATTCCAACTTTTTGTTTGTTATTTGACCATATTCAGGCTGCCAAAAACAGGCCAGAAACTGCCAAAAACTGCCAAATTGGCATCCTCTCCAAAAGTAAGGGCGAGGCAAGTCGGAGCGTGGCTTGTTCGCTTCGACCACTACCAATCCGACTTGCCTCGCCCCTACGCTGCCCATAGATTTGAAGGGGATACCCAAATTGTGTAGTGGTCAGAAATATGTTACACCACAAGACCTCGTTCCGACGCTCCGGCGTTGGAACGCCACCTGGGGACGTTGAGCGTCCGATTTGGGCTACAACGTAGAGCATGGTAGCCAGGTTAAAAATCCTCACGTTTGGCGTTTCATCAGGGGTGATTGACAAATTTACCTGTTACCACCACAATATGTAGTAGTCAACGACACTTTGAACCCCGCCGACTGCGGGCCTAAAGACCCGCACTAAAAGAGCAAAGCCCTATCGGGCTGAAATTTGACTTTTTAGGGTGCTTTTAGCATCCTTCGCTCTTTCAGCCCGATGGCCCTGCCCTGTGGGTTAGCCTCGGGCTTTCGGTTGGCATTGTTCAAACTGTTATTGACCATTACATATTACCACCACAATATGTTATATCTCTTTCAGAGGTAGGGTCAGTGCTCTTTACCTTCACTCTAATCGTCAGCTTTTTAACTATGGCCCTGGCGCTGTGGTTGGGGTTGTATGTGGTGACCCGTAGCCCGCGTAGCCTGATTGCCTGGTTGACCGGCCTCACCCTGTGGACAATAGCCCGCCTTTTTATGGATGTGTTGCTGGCTCTCAACCCGCCGCCGGTGCCAAGCAGTGATACAGATTGGTTCCGTTTGTTTTTTCCATTTTGGCGGGCTATGACCCTGAAAGAACAGGGGGCAACCGGTTGGCTCCAGGGATGGTCGGTGACAACAGCGATTATGCTGTGGCACCATGTCACCACCCTTATGCGTCCTGGTCCCTTAACCTTCTGGCGTTGGGTACGAATTTTAATAGGTTATGGGGTGGCTGCGGCTTGGATTATACTCAATGTCTTTACCTCCTTTTTCTTTGCCTCAACAGTTGGCGATCCTCTTTACCTCAGCACCCTCAAAGCCGGTCCGCTTTATCCCATCTTTGCTGTCTTTTTGCTGCTCTATACTGGCATGAGTGTGATTAATCTTGTCCGCTCGGCCCAGGCTACGCCAGCAGCTATGCCGCGTCGTAAGCAATTTGTCACCCTGACTGTAGCCACCGTGGTGGGGGGGCTGGCCGGCCCGCTCTCCATTGCCGCTTCTGCGTTTGGTCTACCGGTGCCAGTAGTTGCCCTGGCGTTGTTGTTGGGAATTTATGTCATTTTGATTGGTTATGGGGTGGCTCGTTATAGTGCCCTGATGGATGACCGGACCATCTGGCACGATTTTATCTATAATGCTGTTACCGTAGGCTTGGTAACGATCCTTTACTGGCTGGTGACCTGGATTTCAGTTCGGGCTTACAACATCCCGGCTGTGGCTTTTGTGTTTGTGGTTATGTTGGCGATTGTTACCCATTCTTTGATTGATGTGGCTCGTCGTGGTTTAGACTCACTTTTCTACCGGCGGGATACGCGCCGGTTGCGGGACAATTTACGCCGGCTGGCGACGCTGGCCGGGGAACAGGCCAGCCAGGATGAGCATCTGTCTCTGGCTCTGGATTCTTTGTGTGCCTCTGTCCGGGCTACTTTTGGGTTGCTTGTCCTTTTTGAGAATAACGGGCTCCGGTTGGCGGCTACTTATCGCTGGGGTCAGGCCAAATTGCCTCTTGTCCCGGCCGATTTGGCTGCTGACGATGTTCTGCCCCTGGAACCCGGCCATTTTCCGCCCCCTCTGACGGAAGTTGCCCTTCTGATACCGCTTTACGCCGATACGAGGCAGTTGGGCGCTCTGATATTAGGGCAACCGGAAAACGGGACCAGCTATTCTCAGACTGACCTGGAGTTGCTTCTCTACCCCAGCGACTGGCTGGCCGACACTATTCAAAATGCGCAGCGTGAAGCTGAATACCTGGCTCGCATCGCCAGCTTGGCCGAGAGAAGCCAGGCCAGGGTTAGCCAATACCCGGTTCAAATTTCGGTCAAGGCGGTTGAAAATGCCCTGCGCAACCTGGCCGATTATGCTCACCTGGGCGAGCATCCGCTGGCTAAAATGAAACTGGTAAAATCCCGGCTGCCAGCAGGAACAGTGACCCACCTGGACCGGGGGAAGGCTATGTACAGTGTCCTGGCGGAAGCAGTGGAAAAGTTACGGCCTGAGGGCCAATTACCCGGCGAACCTCCTCCCCGTGAGTGGTATCCTTACCTGATTTTGCACGAAGCGTATTTCAAGGATAGACTCAACCGGGATATTATGGCCCGCTTGTATATTTCAGAGGGGACGTTTAATCGTACTCGCCGGGCCGCTTTGCGGGCGGTGACGAGGACGTTAGAGGAGATGGAAGCGGCTTAACAATTGCTAATTGACAATGAGGTAGTATGAACATCTATCAAGAATTGGGAGTAGAACCCCTCATCAATGCATCCGGGTCAATGACTACGCTCGGCGGCTCAATTATGTATCCCCAAATAATGGAGGCAATGGTTGCTGCCAGCCGGCATTTTGTGGACATCTATAAACTCCACCAGGCCGCAGGTCGACGCATCGCTGAACTGGTTGGGGTTGAAGCGGCCCATGTTTGTGCTTGTGCTTCAGCCGGAATTACGCTTATGGCCGCCGCCTGTATGGCTGGAACAGATCAGGCGAAGATATCTCGCTTGCCTGATACCTCTGGTATGAAGAACAGGTTCATTGTGCATCAAGCACATCGCAATCCATTTGATCATGCGATACACATTGCTGGTGGGGAGTTTGTGGAAATCCCTGCTGCCGTGAGTGAATTGGAGAGGGGCCTTGATGATGAGGTGGCTGCCGTCTATTATACTTTTGCTTGGTTCTGTGCCGGGGAAGCTCTGCCTTTGAGTGAAGTGGCTCAGATGGCGCATAGGGTTGGTGTGCCGGTGATTGTGGATGCCGCCGGTCAAGTCCCTCCCGTAGAGAACTTGTCTCGATTCATCGAAGAAGGGGCTGATTTGGTTGTGTTTAGTGGCGGCAAGTCCATACGAGGGCCACAGTCGAGTGGGGTTATACTAGGTCGGAAGGATTTGATTGAGGCGTGTGTGATGAATGATAGCCCCAATGTAAAAAGCATTGGTCGAGGGATGAAAGCGGCCAAAGAGGAGATCGTGGGGTTAGTCAAAGCCATTGAATTGTATCTCCAGAAGAATCATTCTGCCGAAGCGGTCATGTGGGAACAACGCGTATCATACATCAAGGGAATTCTAGCAAAGGTTGAAGGGATCAGAGTAGAGAGAGCATTGCCGGTTGGGATTGGCTATCTGCTTCCGTATGTATCAGTGTCGTGGGATGAGAAAGAACTTGGGGTAACTCACCGGCTCGTAGCACAGAAACTTCGCGAAGGTGAGCCTCGAATTGTGGTGCGGCTGGTTGATTCGCAGACTCCTGGCGTGGAACGTTCTGAGATATGGATTCACGTCCACACCTTGCAGGAGGGAGAGGAAGTGGTTGTGGCGCGGCGGGTGAAAGAGATACTATCAGCGCTGTCTTGCTAAGGGAGTTATCACGAGTGTTGACACACCACCAATGACGAAAATATCCGTAGGACAAACTTAAGTTTGTCCTACAAGGTCTATTTACAGAGGAGAGGGAATATGGCGTTTATCCCGGATGATGCCAAGTGGTATTTGGCGGAACTTGTTGTGGAAATCCAAAATGAGTAGAGGTCCAAATTATCTACCCAGAGAGCAAATTTCAACCATCCACGACTGCAGGAGTGGTGGCCTTCTTCCGTGTCTGTGGGAACAAGGAGAGAAATGAGCAATTCCGTGGCCCAGATGATTTGGCCCGGATATTTTATCCGGGTTACGCAGAACTTTTGCTCAAGTTCTCTATAATATCGCTGCCGATACTGAGAAAACTGTTGCCGGGCCTCTATGAATATGTGATGGCCCGGACCAGATTCTTCGATCAAATCTTTTTACAGGCCCTTGAGAACAATATCCCCCAAATTGTATTACTGGGAGCTGGATACGATACCAGAGCCTATCGTTTCAAAGAGCACGTTCAAGGAACCAGAATTTTCGAACTGGATGCGCCGGCCACCCAGCGTGTGAAAAGAGAATGTTTGGAACGAGCCAATATTGTTATTCCCCAGCAGTTGAGTTTTGTTCCTATTAACTTCAACCGGGATAATCTTGGCAATGTCCTGTTCGAGGCGGGATTTGATAAACATCAACAGACTCTCTTCATCTGGGAGGGGGTGACAATGTATCTCACTCCTGAAACGGTAAGCGCTATCCTCGATTTCATCAGGAGAAACAGTTCGCCGGGGAGCAGCGTGGCTTTTGATTATGTCTATAAATCGGTCATAAAAGGAACTGGGGATTACTATGGGGCCAGGCAAGTGGTTAAGGCCGTCACTTGTTTGGGGGAGCCTTACCGGTTTGGCCTTGCTGAAGGCAAAATCGAATCGTTTCTGGCCGCAAGAGGCTTTGAAATCATAAGCCACCATACGCCACATGATCTTCAAAGAGTCTTTCTGACAGCCGACGATGGGTCTCTTTTTGGGCAGATTGCCGGCTACTGCTGCAACGTGCATGCAGCCATTAAGGGAGTTCCGAAATTAAAATCATCCCAAACCTTTCGACGGCGTGAAGCGTAAAACGTGAAACGTGAGGGTTTATGGCGTAAAAACATCACGTTTCACGCTTCACGTCACTTGCCCTGTGGGCCTGTCCTGCGGGTTCACGGAGTTGGGACAATTACCCGCCTGTGCCCTGTGGGCACAGGCGAGCACAGGTATTTTTTCGGAACTGCCTTAGTAGTATTTAAGCCCAAGTAAGAAAGTGCTAAAGTCCGTCTTGTAGGTATGTAGCAAGGCCGGCGTTGGGCATTTGCAGGTAGCACAATTGATATTGTTCATGGAACATTTTTTGGGTGTGCCGTCTGAATACAAGGCTATATTTCCTCTTAGTTTGCAATCTTTGGCGAACTCACTGTAAACCATAGCCTTCAGCATTTTCGGCGTGAGGTAAACAAACTGTCTGTACCTCTTGATTACCGCTAAGAGCTTCCTCCTCACCTCTTCCAGTTCATCTTTATTTAAACACAAAGCATCTCTTTCAAGATAAGGGGCATGGATGATAAATGAAACACCTCTGACATTGTTTTGTTGGGCAATTTGGATCACTGCTTCTATTTCGTTGAGGTTCAGTTTGTTGATGGTCATCCGGTATATGACTCTTTTGTCATCCTGGTAATTAGCCAATATTTTTCCAAAAGTGCCTTTCCCCCTGATTTTTTCGTGAGTTTCTTGCTGGCCGTCCAACGAAATCAGGATGGTATGCTTTATGGCTGGTGGGATTTTGATTAAACCGTTTGTGGCTATGTTTACAATCGGGAAAAACTGATTGGCCAAGAATATCACTTCTTTGTTCAAAGTTGGCTCGCCACCACTTAGAACGACATGGTGGATATGGTTTCTTTTGTACCGGGCAAACAGTTCCTCCCATTCCTGGTAAGAGAGGTCTCTGGTCTGCCTGCCTCTGAAAAAATAGCAGTGGGGACATTTCAGGTTGCATTTCGAGGTTATGTCGAAGAAAGCCGGATAGACACTACCTCTCCGCAGGAGTTCTTTGAACTTAATCCAGAAAACTTTCAGCATTAACCGGTGTTCGCTCGATTTTTCTTCAACGCTCAATGACAAGAACCTCTGCTTAATGGAGGAGTTTATGAGGGGCTGGTTATCTGAACGATCAAAACGCCCACTGTTGCCAGAAATAAGCCGATCACATCATTCAAGTCAAGTTGTTCACCCAGAAACAGCCATGCCAGCACGGCGATCTGAACAAGCATGGTGTTGTTGATAATGCTTGATTCTACGGCGGTCAGGGTGCGTAAGGTGATATTCCACAGGGTAAAGGCCAGGGCTGTGTTGACTACGGCCAGCCAGCCGACAATCGCCCACCCAGTCCGGCTGAGGGGTGGCAGTCCCTGCCCCACCAACCCAATGCCCAATAGAAGTATTGCCCCGATACCCATGCTGATAACAGTGACGACCAGGGGGGGAATCGTGCCCTGGCGATTCACCGACCGCCCGAGCAAGGAGGCAACCGCATTCGCACAGACCGTGATCCCGCCAAAGAAAAACCCAAGCGCCTGCCCGGCAGGCAAGAATACCGGGTAGAAATAGACCAGCACCCCAGCCAGGAAGAATAAAATGCCAACCCCTTGCCAGCGGGTGGGTACTTCCCGTAAGGTAACGGCTCCGATCAAGGCCACAAGCACCGTCGTGAAGTTCAGCAGCAGGCTGAAGGTGACCGCTTCCAGGTAATTTAAGGTGAGAAATTGGCCGCCCTGAGTCAGGGTATAGAAGACAAGCCCCAAAGCGGCCAGCCAGCCCCAGGTCTTACCCGAAAGCGCCCGGATGGCAGCCTTGTGTTTCCATAAGCCGGGCAGCAGGATTAAGAAGGCTATCGTGTATCGCAGTCCGGCAAAGGTTAATGGTGGGATTTCATTGAGGGCAAACTTGATCAACACCCAGGAGATAGACCAGAGAAACGTCACAAAAAGCGCCTGGAGAATGGCTCGCAAGCGTGGCGAAAAACGCATCGTAGCACCTCTTTTGTCAATTAGGTATGGCAAACTAAGCGCCTACCTAACCCCTCCCGGCTTTTATCCGATAAGGTGCTACGCACGCTGGCTTTTGTGACGCTCGGTCCAGGCCTGCTGTTGCAGCGGAACCCTAGTCACTCAGGTCGACAATGTTATTATAGCGCAATATCTGCCAGTAGCAAATCCTGCAAATTCTCGCCTATACAGACAATGCACTTGACCTCTCAACAACTGCATCTGGCAATTCATCTTCTACAAAACGTATGCTTGGGTGAAGATAGCCGGCCAATGAGACAATGATTTTTATGAGGCCCATGACCATAAACAACAGACCGATACCGCGTCCTGCGCCCACACCGATAATTTGTCCCACACTGCCTGCCAACAGCCCATTGGTGACCAGTAGGGGTTCAAATAATCGCTCGGCCAGCGGGCCGGCCAGCAGATAAGCCAGGGGTGTGGTCGCTCTGGCAATCATTTGTTGGGTCGCAAAGACTCGTCCTTGCACGTCCGGGGCAACTTTGCTTTGCCAGATAGCCTGATTAGAGCCGTAAATGATGGCTATTGTGGCGTGGGCGCCAAATACGCCCAGAGCAATCGGCCAAAATGAAGGACGGAGTCCAATCAGCAAGAAACATGCGCCACTCAGTAACTCAAAGTTCAGGACTCCATAGATACGCGGTTGCGGCCCACCCCAAATACTCATCACCAGACTACCGACCAGCATGCCCACCCCGGCAATGGAGATGATGATGCCCAGTATATCGCTAGAGGTGAAACCGAGGATCATTGGCGTGATTAATGCCCCCACCATCCCCCATAAGAAATTGACCGCAGCCAGGAAAATCAAGAGACCGAATAGTCCCTGTCGAGCCGTGATGTATTGCCAACCATAGGTGATTTCATGCCACCATGAGCCTGGCCTATCAACGGCGGTGGTAGGTTTGGGTTGGGGAAATCGTACCAGGAGCAGCGTAGTGACCGCAAAAAGGAAGGTGACAAAGTCGATCAGAATGACACCTTGTAACTGGATGGTTAGTAAAAGGGTACCGGCCAGGGCCGGCGCCAAAATCTCAGAGGCTGCCTGTCCAAACTGGACCATACCGTTGGCCCGACCAAGCTTTGCCTTAGAAACCATTAGCGTTGTAGCGGCCATATAGGCCGGCCATTGAACCGTGCCGAAGGCGGCACTAAGGCCGGCAACCAGATAAATGTGCCAAATTTCAAGCCGGCCAACAAAAAGCAATAGAACAATCACGAACGTACTCAGCCCTGCCCCTGTGTCACTGATAATCATGGCCCACCGTCGATCCCATCGGTCGACCAGGGGGCCGACCAGGGGGGATAAGACAACACGGGGTAACACAGCGGACAACCCGATGAGGGCAAATTGGGTGACTGAACCGGTCCGTTCAAACACCCATACGCCCAGGGCAAAACTGGTGAGACCGGACCCGATGAGTGAAACAAATTGCCCTAACCAGATGATTAAAAAAATGGTCATTCCGTTTCTTAAGTTTTTCTGGGTCATCATGTACTCCTGATTCAAAAATTAAAAACGGGACGGTTTGCTAACCATCCCGCTCATCGTTACACCCCGGTAACGTTCACAAAGAGAAACAGCGTTAGGTATGAACAGATTTGTTAAATTGAGCAAATTCAATTAAGTTCCCTGCCGGGTCGTGAAACATAACCCAACGTGTTTCTTCTTTCGCCTCAATACCCCAGGGTAAGGTTACATTGTGGGCTTGTAAATGTTCAATGGCTTTATCTAAATCCTCGACAGCAAATGCAAGTAATGGGAAGCGGGATGACTCCGAGTCTGAAACTGGAGCAGGCTGTCCCTTCACAATGACCAGGTAAAGGCCACCTAAATCGAAAGCTGGTCGATGATCGTGGCGCGGCAGCAAGGGCAGCCCCACAACATCTCGATAAAAATGTACGGCTGTTAACACATCTTCTGCTCGCAAACTAATAACAGCTAAATGCTTTGGTTTAAATGAAGACATACTTCTTGCTCCTTTAAGTCTCTTCCTCAAAAAGATGGTGGCTGGCGCTGGCATCGTAGTCCATATGGTAAACTTGTTTTAGCGTTTCTATCCGTTGCAGCATTTCTTCGTTAAATGCGGATTTGCCTTCGAAGGCATGTAACACTATTCCCTCTATCAAATCGCCTAACGAGATATCCAGGTATTCTGCCAGCGCCTTAAGCACTTTCAGCATTCTTTTTTCAATGCGCACACCGGTCTGGACGCGTTCGACCTTGATTCTGGTATGCTTTGCAGTTGATTGGTCATTGGGTACAGTCATCACTTCTCCCCATTATCGCCAGTTAAAGTTTGTTCTAGAGGCGTTGTCTCCTGTCAATACGTTATTTTGGTAATGATGTATCTTGTTATCTGTGTACCAGTATAACACGAATAAAGGATGGAGTCAAGTGGGTCATCCTGAAATTTGTCAAATGGCGGTCGCTCCGGTTAGAATCGTCTCAAGCATGCCTGGCTGGTGTTTGGGCTGGGCTGCATGGAGTGATTGTGACATAGCTTCCAGAGGAGGTAGGAAAATGAAGAAGCTTATTCTGTCGTTCCTTGTTGTAGCCCTGCTGATCCTCGTGGTGAATGGGTTTAGCGCTTGTGGCTCGCTGCCCAATCCAGTCCCAACCGGGCCGCCAACTGTAGAACCTATTGAGGAGCCAACTCCCGAAGGCTCTTCCCGGGGCGACACCTGGACCCGCCCCGCCGACGGCATGGTCATGGTCTACGTGCCGGGCGGGGAGTTCACGATGGGTAGCGACGACGAAGCGGTGGGCGGGGCGATAGAGTTGTGCACACCGTATCGCGACGACTGCCCGTGGGGGGATTTTGCAGGTGAACAACCGGCGCACACCGTGATCCTGAACAGCTTCTGGATCGACCGGACGGAGGTGACCAACGGTCAGTATCGACAGTGTGTGGAAGCGGGGATCTGCGACCCACCCGAGTTGACCAGTTCGTACAGCCGTGATAGGTACTACGACGACAGCGCTTATGATGACTACCCGGTGATCTATGTCAGTTGGCACCAAGCGGCGGCTTACTGTGAGTGGGCCGGGGCGCGGCTGCCGACAGAGGCGGAGTGGGAGTATGCGGCCCGGGGACCGGATGGGAGGCAGTTCCCCTGGGGGGATACGTTCGACGGGACAAAGCTAAATTACTGTGATGTCAACTGTTATCTTGACCAGGCGGATGGGACGGTTGATGATGGCTATGCGGATACTGCGCCGGTGGGGAGTTACACCGGCGGTGTCAGTTGGTGTGGGGCGGGGGATATGGCCGGTAACGTGTGGGAATGGGTCGCGGACTGGTATGCTGCCTGGTACTATAGCAGTTCGCCTGCCGAGGATCCTACGGGGCCCTCCTCCGGGCGATACCGGGTGGTACGCGGGGGCTCGTGGCTCAACGTACCGAGCCAGGTGCGCTGCGCTTTTCGTTTTATGGGCCCCCACGAGGAGACGAGCCGCAGTGTTGGCTTTCGTTGCGTCGAGAGTTCAGTTCTTTTCGAATAGCTGTGTCAACCTACTCAGACACCAGTCTTTCGTTATATTCTTCATCACTGACCGGCAATTGAGTTAAAAGGGGAAGGGGCGACCGCAGGAAGTGCGGATAGGGTGCGGGGTGGGAAGGATGAGGGATGAAGGATGAGGGATGAGGGGGGTGAAGAAAGGATGAAGGATGAAGGATGAGGGAGTGGGGAGTGGGGAGTGGGGATTGGGGGATAGGGGCCGGGGTGGGCAGGGGGCTGTTTGTTATGGGACCAGGGGATTTTAGGAGACCGGGAGGGGGTGATCAATTAACAATTAGTAAGATACTGTTGGCGAATTTATGTTAAGTAGGTGCGAGAGCCAGAAACTTGGAACGGCGGGTCTGTGCCTTTGGTCTTTCATTCAACCAAGCCCAGAGCCGGCTCAAATTCATAG
>DAOUMU010000518.1:0-5641 GCA_034409055.1 Anaerolineae bacterium | reverse complement strand
CTGTAGTCCGCTTGGAGCAATAATATTGACATAACTGGGTGAGACTAAAATGAAACAACATCTTAACGCTATTTTTAACGGTTATTCTGAGATATTCTTCTTAAAAAATTACGGAATCGGTCTTATCGTCCTGGCCATCACCCTGATCAACCCTAACGTGGCCCTGGCCGGGGTGATCGCGGTGGTGGCTGCCTATCTGTTCGCCCGATTGATTAACGTGGACCGGGATTTTCTTAAGCTCGGATTTTACACCTACAATCCCTTGTTGGTCGGGCTATCAATCGGTTATCTATTCAAGCTCACCCCGTTGACGGGCCTCTTCTTGATCACTGGTGGCATCTTCACCTTTGCCGTGACCATGGTTATGTATAATCTCTTGGCCACTTACTTGCGACTACCGGTGCTCAGTTTGCCCTTTGTCATCGTCAGCACCATCGCTTATCTGGCCTCGGCCAAATATGTCAACCTGCCGTTGAATGAGATGTATTCGGCCAGCACCCTGCTCGATTTGTATCTACCCTTATGGCTGGCAGGTTACTGCAAAGCGTTGGGGGCCATCTTTTTCATGCCCTACGTGCTGCCCGGCCTGATCTTTGCCCTGGGAATTTTGGCCACCTCCCGCATCCTGTTTCTGCTGTCGCTGGTGGGCTACTATACCGGCACCATTTTCACCACCTTGATGGTGGGGTCGTCTGGCCAAGCTTTCAGCGACATCAATCATTTTAACTGTATCCTGGTGGCTATGGCGGTGGGCGGTATCTTTCTCATTCCATCCATAAAAAGTTACTTGCTGGCGGTCATTGCTGTCTGCGTCTCGACGGTGTTGCTAGACTCGGTGCTGATCTTTTGGGCCTATGCCGGCATCCCCGGCTTTACTCTGCCCTTCAACGTGGTGTTGTTGACCTTTATCTATGTGTTGGGTTTAGTCAATTACCCCCACCTGGCCAGGCTGGTAAAAAATACGCCTGAGGAGACCCTTGATACCTACCTGTCGAACCAACGTCGCTACCGAGGTTCCGACAAAACGCTCATGCTGCCTTTTTCCGGCAAATGGACAGTCTGGCAGGGCTTTGAGGGCCAGTGGACCCATCAGGGGGCATGGAAATACGCTTACGATTTTATCATCACCGATGAGCAGGGCAACAGTCATCGCCATGGCGGTCACTATCTGGGCGACTACTACGCCTACCACAAACCGGTATTATCGCCGGTGGCCGGGCACGTGGTCAAGGTGATTAACCATCTACCCGATAATCCCATTGGTCAGGTCGATAGAGCCAATAATTGGGGCAATCTGGTCATTATAAACGATGCCCGGGGCTTTTTCGTAGAGATTTCCCATTTTGCCCAGGGCTCAATTCAGGTGGCCGAAGGGGCCTGGGTCGAACCAGGTACGTTCCTGGGCCTGTGCGGCAATTCCGGCTACTCTCCCCAGCCGCATATTCACCTCCAGGTCCAACTGGCCGAGACGGCCGGAGCGTACACCGTGCCCTTCAGCTTTGTCAGTTATGCCAACGATAATTATTTTCACGCCAATGAACTCCCCCCGGAGGGCACCCAGGTCGAACCCCTGTATGGAGATAAAACAGTGACGGCCAGAACCTCGTTTATCCTGGATGATGTCTATCAATATGAAGTGTTCAAGTCCGGGAAAAAAGTCGAAAACTTGACCCTAACCGTCAAGATGCTGGCGGACGGAACTTTTTACTTTGACTCCGGCCGGGGCAAGCTCTACTTCGGTCAGTATGACAAAACGTTCTATTTTTACAGCGTGGCAGGTCGTGATCCCTATTTGCAGACGATGTTCCTGGCCTTGCCCCGCCTGCCTTTAGCCTATCGTGAAAACCTGACATGGAGCGACCAGATACCAGTTGGACCGGCCTTAGCCGGTTGGCGCAGGGCAGCAGTGCAATTTATCAGTTCTTTTTACCACAATTTTGCTCAAATCCAGACCAACTTAAGATGGACCCATAAAAACATCGTCGAAGGCAGGGTCCAATCCCCCACCCTGAGATTAGACAAAAAGACCCTGGTTGAGTGGGATGACCAGCGCGGTTTTAAGGCCATCCAGGTTGACGACCTTGAACTGCGCCGAGTAAAGGAATAGAATAAAGCGCTTGACAAATCTATAAGCAAGCAAGTATACTCTGGTCTATATCCAATCGCCTGAAATTAAGGGAGGAGGCTCCATATATGGAACCAAGAGTGTGGCATCAGCATTATGATCCTGACGTACCAACGTCTCTTACTTACCCTTCGCAGCCAACCGACTATTTTTTGCGAGAGACGGCTGAGAAGTATCCTGACAACACGGCCATTATCTTTGGGGGCATTGCCCCCTTGTTTGGCGAGCAGCATCTGGCCATGACCTATCGGGAACTTAATAGCCTGGTTGATCGTTTTGCGGCCGGATTACAAAAGTTGGGGCAACAACCGGGCGAGCGCGTGGTCCTTTATATGCCCAACTGCCCACAAATGATCATCGCTTATTACGGGGCGTTACGGGCCGGGGCGATTGTTGTCCCCAGTAATCCGCTTTACGTGGCCCGCGAAATTGAGCACCAGATCAATGACTCGGGGGCCACTTTTGCCGTGGTTTTGAGTTTGCTTTACCCGAATGTCAAACAGATTCGGGCCAAGACCCCGCTTAACCATGTGATCGTGACCAATATCAAAGAATATTTTCCGGGCTTGCTCAAAACCCTGTTCACGCTGGCCAAAGAAAAGAAGGAGGGCCACCGCGTTGATATTTCAGGTGACGCCAATACCACCTGGTTCCAGGATTTTTTGGCCACCGCGCCAACCACCCCCCAACCGGTCGAAATTGAGCCTGAGGATACGGCCGTGCTGATGTATACGGGCGGCACCACCGGTGTGCCCAAAGGGGCGCAACTGACCCACAAAAACATTGTGGCCAATGCCATCCAATCGGCCACCTGGCTGACCGGAGGGGGAGGGGTTGAAGGGGAAGAAGTGTTGCTGACAGCCCTGCCTATGACCCACTGCTACTCTATGACCGTCTGTATGAACCATGCTATCTTCTACGGTCATGCCCAGGTCATCATCCCCAATCCGCGCGACCTGACCCACCTGTTAACCTCTATCAACATCCACAAACCAACCCTGTTTCCGGGGGTACCGACTTTGTATAATGTCATCAATAACCATCCCGGCATCAAAGCGGGCCAGTATGACGTTAAATCAATCAAAGCTTGTATCAGTGGCGCGGCCGCCCTGCCGGTCGAGGTGCAAGAAGAGTTCCAACGGATCACCGGGGGTAAATTGGTTGAAGGCTATGGGCTGAGTGAGGCATCGCCGGTGACCCACGCCAATCCCATTGGTGGGGGAGGACGCATTGGCACCATCGGGCTGCCCATACCGGATACGGATATGAAGATCGTGGACGCCGAAACTGAAGAGGAAGCATTAGGCCCCAACCAACCCGGCGTGCTTTGCATTCACGGTCCGCAAGTGATGAAGGGCTATTGGGGTATGCCCACCGAAACAGCCAACGTGCTACGTAGGCACGCTGACGGTAAAGTGTGGCTGCACACCGGTGACATCGCGGAGATGAGTGAGGATGGCTATTTCCGGATTGTCGACCGCAAGAAGGACATGATTCTGGCTTCCGGCGGCTTCAACGTTTATCCGCGCGATATCGAGGAGCGGTTGTACGAACACCCCAAAGTGCTGGAAGCGGCCGCCATCGGCGTGCCCGTCGGCGGGACCAATCAGCGGGTCAAAGTCTTCATTGCTTTGAAAGAGGGCGAAACCGTCACTGAAGAGGAAATCATTGAGTGGTGCCGGGCCGGCCTGGCCAGATACAAAGTGCCCAAATACGTCATGTTTCGTCGAGAACTGCCCAAAACGATGGTGGGCAAGATTCTTCGCCGCGAGTTGATGGAGGAGGAGTTGGTGGGCAGTGGGCAGTGAGCAGTTATCAGTTATCAGTGAGCAGCAACCGCTGACTGGCTGAAATCAAATTGGGGCAGCTTGGTTTCGGTCAAGTGCTGGGCCGGTTAAATGAGCAAATCAAACTTTTCTCCCAACCCAAGAGACAAGACAGGACGCCTGGTCTGGAATCACTCCACCCACCTTCCGGGTCTGATCCCCATTTTAACTCGCCTGACTGAGCAGCCGGGTATCAAAACGGTCACGCCAGGGCGAGTAGCGCGGGTTAAGGGACGCTCCACGCCCCTGAAAATCAAGGTGACTGTGCCCATCACCGGCGGGTATAAAATGCAGGCTCGTGGCCAGGGCAACGTGCAAGAAGTTTTTGTGATCACCGACTTGAAGGCTGAGGACTTGCAGGGTATTGTCGATCGGTTGCAGATTTAGCAACTGGTTAAGCCTTTGGGGTCGAGGCTTCAGCCGGTCCAAACGGGGTCACGTCCGGCTGACCCGCAGAGGGCTTCGCAGTGCGCAGCCTTCCTGTGGGACAGCCTCGACTCCACAATATACTTGCCCCCAAATTGAAATACACCCTTATTTTAGTTGCGGTTGAAAGCTGCATTATGTTATAATATTTTAGCTAAACTCAAAGAAGAGGAGGAAATGATGGCCAAAAAGAAAAAAGCTAAAAAGGCTAAAGAAAAGGTTAAAGAAGAAGTTAAAAAAGAAGTTAAAAAAGAAGAGGTTAAAAAAGAAGAAGTTAAAGAGGAACAGATAGAACCGGTAGTTGAAGAGGTGACCGTCTCTAAAGACGAAAAAGACCCCCTGGGGGAAGCGGTCAGGCAAAAACCACCGAAAATGAAAAACAAGGCCTATGAGCAAGAACTGGCCAGACTCCAGGTTGAACTGGTCAAATTGCAAGAATGGATCAAACACAAGGGCCTGAAAGTGGTGGTTATCTTTGAGGGGCGTGACGCGGCCGGTAAAGGAGGGGTGATCAAACGGATCACCCAAAGGTTGAATCCACGGGTCTGTCGAGTGGTGGCCCTGGGCACGCCAACCGAGAAAGAAAAAACGCAGTGGTATTTTCAGCGTTACGTGCCCCATCTCCCGGCGGCGGGCGAGATGGTGCTGTTCGACCGAAGTTGGTACAACCGGGCCGGGGTGGAGCGGGTGATGGGTTTTTGCACGGAGGAGGAGTATCGCGAGTTCTTACGCTCGTGTCCCGAATTTGAGCGGATGCTGGTCCGCTCGGGAATTATCCTGATCAAATACTGGTTCTCGGTCAGTGACGAAGAACAGGAACGCCGCTTCCAGGCCCGTCTTCTTGATACAGTCAAGCGCTGGAAGCTCAGCCCGATGGACCTGGAGTCTCGTAGAAAATGGGTGGGGTATTCCAGAGCCAAGGATGAAATGTTTAAGTACACGGATATTAAACAAGCCCCCTGGTACGTGGTCAATGCCGACGTGAAAAAACACGCCCGCCTGAATTGTATTAAGCACCTGCTGAGCGTGATCCCGTACGAGGATTTAACGCCCGAGCCGATTGAATTGCCGCCCCGACAAGATGACGTCGGTTACGTCCGTCCGCCTATGTCCGATCAGACCTTTGTGCCAGAAGTGTACCCCCCAAAATCATAGGCTCTGTATCAGGGTTCGCCTATCAATGTGTAGTGGTTCAGAATTAGTTGCAGTTCAACCCGGCCCCCCTAACCCCCCAGAGGGGGGAACTTTGGCGCTTTTCACCCCC
>DAOUMU010000517.1:0-24213 GCA_034409055.1 Anaerolineae bacterium | reverse complement strand
GCCCCGTCCTTCTGGCGACATTTGTTGCCAATCTCTATCTGGAAATCCGGCCGGTTTGTTTTCTATCATTTCGCAGCAGAGTCTAATGATTTCTTTGATTATGTCAAATTACCTTTGAACGATTACTATCCTGCATACCGTAGGGACTGACCCCGTCTGGAAAGATGCCCACCGGGCAGGTCGCCTCAATGCCGGTATCTTTCATGTTGCCCCGGTCGGCTGTTTCCGGCTGGTTGCCCCAGGGATATTGGCGGCCGTCGGTCCCCCGGGCCGCCTTTTCCCACTCGGCTTCAGTGGGCAGGCGGACCATGTAACCCAGCTTGTCACTCAACCAGCGGCAAAAGGCCACCGCTTCGTACCAACTGACTCCGACGACGGGGTGATTAGGCAGGTTGTAGGGTGAACCAAAATCGTAAGGCCGGTCGCGGGCTTCGTCATCGAACCAGCCCTTAAATTTACCCTCTTGCCAGTAACCTGCTGCCTTGGCCGCCAACCAGTACCTTTCTTGCCGGTAGCCGTCGCCGATCACAAACGCCTGGAATTGTACATTAGTAAGCGGATACCGGCTAATTTCAAAGGCGGCCAGGGTGACGGGGTGGGCCGGTTTTTCGTCGTCATCGCCCGCGTCATCGCCCATAATAAATTTGCCAGCTTCTACCGGGCACCAGACGATATCCGGTAGACTACCGGCAGTCAGGCCCACCCCAGGGCGGCGGTCGCCCAGGACAGCCAGAGCATGGCCCGCTCCGGCGGGGTTAATTCACCGCCCGTCAGGAGGGCGGCCAGGTACCGGCGGACGCGGGGCAGCAATTCGCGGCCCACTTCATCCGCCTCGGCCTCGGTCAGGCCGACGATGGCCAGCATTTCCCCGGCCCGCCAGACCCGCTGCCAGCCGGGCCGGTCGCCGGGGACGGGTTGGTTGGCCGGTAAGATGTCCTCTAAAGCGTCCAGGACGTAACGGCCCACCTTCTGGTTGTAAACCAGTGTACCCGCCGCCAAAAGCAGTACCTCCCGCCAGGGACCGCCCGCCTCGGCCAGGGGGATGGCCTGGCGGCCAAAGCGGCGGTCATTGGCCAGGTGACAGCCGGCCAGGTATTCTTGAAAGGTGCGGTGGGGAAAGCTGTAACGCCGGTCTGTCTGTCCCCTCCGGCCGATGAGCAGGTGGGCCCGCCGCTCGGTGTATTCGACAAAGGCTTCGGCCTTGGCATAGCTACCCAGGTGTTTTTTGGCCAGCTCGATCACCTGCTGCTCTGAAATATCGGCCGCTCCCTGCCGCTCGGCCTGCTCGGCGTGCGCCGCCCAGCCGATTGTCCACAACAACCGCTCGATCGTTTCCGGTTTTAGCTCCAACTGGGCCAGCCGGGCCGGTAGCTCCTGGGCTTCGGCCTCTTTGCTCTGTTGCCAGCGCAGCAGCAGAGTTTCAACGCAGGCCTGGTACAGCTTGGCCCGCTCCTCGGGTAGGGTGCCGTAGTAGGTTTGCACCAGGGCTATAATGGTCAGCAGCATCGGATTTTCGGCCAGCTCCTGCAGCCGGTCGGTGGCGGCCCGGCTTAGTTGTCGGCCTAAGCTCTGTCCCTTGGCCTGAGTGACCTGCCCTTCAGCGGCCAGAGTGTCGTACCAGGCGGTGACAAACTGGTCGATCTGGGCCTGTCTCAGGGGGGCCAGGGTCACTTGCCCGGTTGCTCTGGCCACTGCTGCTTCGGCGGTCACGTAAGAGAGGGTGCGGCAGGTGGCCAGCCAGGGGCATCGATTGAAAGCACTCTCGGCCAGGGCGCCGATGGCCTGCCAGACCTGGGGCCGGCGGTCCAGGGGCACTTCGTCCACCCCATCCAGCAGAAAAATACCCTCGCCCCGGCAAAATACCTCCCGAATGGCCGGTAGGCTGTCGGCCAAACCCCGCTCAGCCAGATCGGTCTTGATAAAGTGCCACAGGGCCAGCGGGGCGTTGGGGTCAAAGTCGGTGGCGGCAAAATCGCGCAGGGTGACCAGCACCGGCACGTAAGCCGGGTGAGGCCAGGTCACCTGCCCCAGGGGTTCCTCGGCTTCGGCCCGGAGCATGACCTCCCGTTTTGGCTCGGTGGGATGAACCGGCCAGCTTAACTTAGCCTGCCACTCACTATCCGGCGCTAGCCGCCCCTGGGCCAGGCGCAGGGCCAGAAAGCGGAGAAAGGTGGATTTGCCCGAGCCGGGGTCACCCAGGATGACCAGCCGTTTTTGGCTGGCTGCGGCGGCCAGCACCGCCCGCACCTCTCCTCGTTGGCCCTCAAAGGTAACGGCCTGGGGCGTTTTGGTATCCAGGCCCACGTATACCTGCTCCAGGGTGACGTGAGCGCTTTCCCGGCCGGTCGGGTCCAGCGGGGCCAGGGGCAACCTGGTGCAGAAATGGGCTAAGGTTTGCAAATAAACCGCTAATTGTTGGGCCGTATCTTCACGGGGTGCATCGGGGGCAATGTTTTGGATGAGGTAAATGTCCCGTTCAGCTTGCAACCCCTCGGCTTGAAGTGACTGACCAGGCTTCCCCGAGCCTAGCCCGGGGGATCCGCTTTTGGGCCGGTTTTACTTTTGATCCGCACGTCCTTCCCGGCTGTCCACTGCCGGCCTTTGACGTCAACCTGACCGGGACCACCAGCCTCACTGTCGACGATGATGCTGCCCATCGCTCTAATGGTGTCAACGTCAACCTTGATTTCACCGTAGGCCTGGGGGTCGTGCTCGACCAGCAGTTGGTTGAGGATCTGGGCGGCCTTGAGCACCTCCGGGTCTGTGTCCGCGCCGGCCTGCTTGAGTTCCTGGGTCAGCATTTGCTGCCAGGCTTCGTTGCCGGGGTCATTCTCGGCCCCTTGCCAGGCTGTGGCCAGATTTTTCCGGACCTGGTATTTATCGATGATCAGTTGCTTCAAGCCCTGGTAGGCATCCTTGACCACTTCCTCGGCCACGGTCCGGCTAGCGGCCACAATCCCGGCCGTAATGGCGGCGACGATAAAGGTAATTGTTGGTTCCATAACCCTGCCTCCCATGTGTGGATGGAATCTGTCCTTTTGTTCAATTTTGTACCACCATTATAACCAACATTCGGGCTTATAGACAAATTCCTAACGGATTAAAAGTATAGCAAGAATCGGGTGGTTTTTGGCCGCAAAATCGCTTATAGTGACCAGGCCGATTTACGACTTCGGATTTCAGATTTCAGATTGCCGATTGAATTATCCAAAGGAGCTTTCTCGTAAATCGTAAATCGACAATCGTAAATGGGGCCTTCGGTTCATTCCTGCGCAGAATTGGACTGATCAAAGTCGTAGTAATTGGCCTATTGACAAAATCCTGTTTTTGTCGTAATATTTTCTACGTTGTTTTGTTATCGCCGTAAAATTTACGGGTTTTTGGAGAATATTTCGAATGATTGACGATATTGATCGGCAAATCTTAATCCTGTTGCAGGAGGATGGCCGTCTCTCGAAAGCGGCCCTGGCCGAACAGGTGGGACTGACGGTTTCGACCGTGCACGAGCGGGTCAAAAAGCTGGAGAAGAAGGGGCTTATCAAGGGGTACGTGGCGGTGGTGGATGCCGAAGCCCTGGGCAAGCCGATTATGGCCTTCATCCGGCTGACAGTTGGCGCCACGGTCGGGGGCTACCTTGAGTCAAAAGATAGCGTGATGAAGGCCTGTTTGGCCGAACCGGATGTATTGGAGTGTCACGGGGTGGCCGGTGAGGATTGCTATGTTTTGAAAGTCCGGGCGACCGGTCCCAAAGATTTGGAAAAGCTGGTCGAACGCATCCGCTGCCAGGCCCCTGTGTCCCGGTCAGTGACCAGCATTGTCCTGTCCACGTTTAAGGAAAGTACAAAGATTGAACCGGCTGTTAGCGGCGAGGCTTAAGGCGGCAAATCGTCAAGCGTAGAGCGTGGAGCGGAAAGCGTAGAGCGCCAAAATTGTTTCCACGCAATACGCAATACGCAACACGTTTCATGTAGCTATGATTCTCGCCGCAAGCGCAACGCAAATCTTATCGAGTTAATTTTCCAATAGGAGACTAAACAATGGGTTGGCAAAACTTTATCTGGCTTGTTTTTTTGGCTTCTTTGTGGGGGCCATCATTTCTGTTCATCAAGGTGGGGGTGGGGGAAATTCCTCCTTTGACCTTCGTCACGGGGCGGGTTGGCCTGGCCGCTCTGCTGCTCCACCTTATTTTGCGCCTGCAGGGAGGTCACTTGCCCAAATTGGGCCGCACCTGGCGCCATTTTGCCGTGATGGGCTTTTTCTCAAATGCCTTACCCTTTGTTTTATTCAGTTGGGGCGAAATATACATCGACAGTGCCCTGGCCGCTATTCTCAATGGAACCACCCCGCTGTTCACCATTCTGTTGGCCCACTTTTTCATTGCCGACGACCGGATGACACCGGTCAAGATCACCGGGGTGTTGTTCGGTTTTGGCGGGCTGGTGCTGCTGATTGTCCCCTCCCTGCTGGCCGGCGTGCATGCCACGACCTGGGGGTTGGTCGCGATCACGGTGGCAGCCGCCAGCTACGGGGTGGCCATTGTTTATTCTCGCAAAAAGCTGCGGGGGCTACCCCGATTCGTAGCCCCTACCGCTCAATTGACCATGGCCACGGTTTATTTACTGCCCTTATCGCTCTTTATCGAGCGCCCCTACAGCCTGCCCCTTCCCTCCTGGACCGCCCTGGGGGCCTTGTTCTGTTTGGCTGTCTTTGGCACCGCTTTGGCCTTTATGGTTTATTATCGAGTCTTGGAGCGCACCAGCGCCACCTATCTTTCCATGGTCACCTACCTGGTGCCGGTCTTTGGGGTGATTCTGGGCGTGATCGTGCTCAATGAACAGCCCGGTTGGAACGCCTATGCCGGTTGTGGCCTGATTTTGCTGGGCGTGATGGTGATCAACGGTGTCTTCAAAACCGCCGGCGGGCGACGACGGCAGCCAACCGATGTTACCGTTAGACCCTGAGCGTCCGTTTGTGCGTTACAGACAGGACGACCAGCAGCAACGAAATCGTCGTGATCACCGCTGAACTGATACACCAGGCACAAACCGCATGAATAGCAAAGATTTCCAGCCAGGTCAGGTAAATGGAAAAGAGGGTGCCGGCGAAGGTTAAGCCCAACAGCCCCAGTACCGACAAATTGGCTAGTGGACCACCGACGACGTATCTCTGCCCGAACCATAAGAGGCCAATGGCCAGGTAGTTCAACACCCCCAGGACGGCTATCGGGATGCCTATGATACGGGCATAGGGACTGGCCTGGACAATGTTGCACTCACCCACCGGTCCGCAGACTGCTTCGACCTGGTTAATCTCTACGTAAGCCAGGTAAAGAGCTACGCCCAGTCCCAGGAGGCTCAAGATAGGGATGGCCCACGCTTTGACCAGGTTGGCCGGATTCTGGCTGAGCTGAAACAGATGATGCTGGCCTGTGGTCATCTGCCAGGTGGTGTAGCCGAGGACGGCAACCATACCCACCAAGACAATCCCGGCCAGGGTCATCCCCACAGGGTCTGGGGGCGGGGTTGACATCTCCTCAGAGGCAGGCAATGGTTCCTCGCCGATGGCTAACACCGCTTGATCAGCCGTCGTCTGTGGGGATTCTGTTGCTTGTGGCGCAAAAGTTCCCCCCTCACTTGCCCTGTGGGTTGGGGGGCTAGAGGGGGGGGCCGGCGCAGACTCTGATGGGGTGTCAGGCGCTTCAACCGCCGGGGCCGTAGGCGGTTGGGCCTCAGATTTGGTGGAGGCCGGGACCACTGCTTGGGTTTCAGGCTGGTCAGCCGCCGGAGCCGTAGACGGTTCTGCCTCAGATTCGGTCGATGTGGCGGCCTCTGGTTGGGTCTCAGACTCGGTGGATGTGGCCGTCTCTGGTTGGGGTTCAGGCTGGTCAGAGGCCGAGTCGGTGGGCGGCTCCGACTCAGAAGAGGAGGGTGACTCTGACTCGGCTTCGACAGGGGGAGGGGGGACAAAGCCGGGAATATGGGGCCAACCGATACCGCCGGCCGCCAGGTTCTCGTCGACCAAAGCCGGGAATTGCTCCGGGATTTCGACACTGCCCACCAAGATGGTCTGACCAATGATCAGGGTGGGCACGCCGCGCCGTTCGGATGGAATCTGGTATTGCTCAATGGTGGCCTGGTAGAGTTGCCCCCCTTCTGGTTGGGTGGTGTCTATACCTATAATCTGGAGCTGGTCGCCGTACTCATCGACCATAGGTACCAGCACCTCTTTAATGACAAAATGGCAATGGGGACAGCTAGGGGAATAAAACAGAACCGCCTGCACGACCGGTTCACCGGCCGATTGAGCCACGGCAGTCAAGGGCATCGCCAGACAGATAACTGTGAGCAGGATGATCAGGGGTAAGCGTAATTTTGTCATCATCAAATCCCTCATGAAATTGGCTAAGGTAGTTCCAGAATTTAAATGCTCCCAAAACTGTATCGTTCGTGTGTTACGTGTTGCGTGTTGCGTGAGGGTTTTCGGCTAAATACCCAAAAAGCGGGCACAGGTTTAACACGCAGCACGCCGCCAAGGGCACGCAAGCGACACGCAGCACGATTTTGAGAGCATTTTGCGCTACAATAGGTAATAGTATAGCACGTTTTTTGCCAAATAGCCATCCACCTGGGAACCAAAAAGAAAGACGACCAGCACTCGTGGCTCGTTTAGGCAGACCTTTTTCAGTTGGTCGATCTGTTCGTCGGAAAAGGGCAAAGCTCATCACCTGCCCTGTGGGTTCGTCGTTCGTCGCCTGTCCTGTGGGTTCGTCGTTCGTCGCCTGCCCTGTGGGTTCTCCCGGGCAGTCCTACTCCGGTCCCTCGGCCAGGTCAAAAATCGAGGGTCTATCAGCCCGGTCGCAATTGGGGCAGCCAAGCATAGGGTTGGGTATTTCGCTGAAACATTCGCTGCACCAGCCGGTCACTTCGACCTGTTGCTTCAGCCCGAAGAACTTTTTGACCACCTTCCCATCCAGTTTCAGGGTATCGGACTGGTTGGCCAGTAGAATTTCGGGTACCGGGCAGGTGTAGCACAGGTTAGGACGCCAGGGAGGCGAGTCCGGGCTCCGTTCAATCAGGCGACAGGCCTGCACGTTACGACCGCGATGAAAGTCACCATAATAAAATTTACACTCTTTACCGGCAGGTGTTCTCATTATCAAACGCGAGTGATATATTGCCCCGTGCGGGTGTCAACCCGAATGGTATCACCAACATTAACGAATAAGGGCGCTTGCACCACCAGGCCGGTAGAAAGTGTCACCGGCTTGGTCGCCCCCTGGGCCGTATCCCCGGCAAAACCGGGTTCAGTTTCGACCACTTCTAGCTCCACGGTCAGGGGGATATCGATGTCAATGGGTTCACTGTTGTAGGTAGAGATTTTGACGACCATATTTTCGGTCAGATAAGGGATGATCTCTTCCAGTAGCTCCTTGTTAAGGGCCGGCTGCTCATAGGTTTCGGTATCCATAAAGTAGTACAGGTCGCCGTCATTGTAGAGGTATTGGGCCTCGCTGTGGTCCAGCCTGATGTCTTCGACACGCTCGCCGCCGTTGAAGGTTTTTTCGTAAGTCGCCCCGGTGCGTAAGTTGCGGACTTTGACTCGAATCGTCGCCCCACCGCGGGCTATTTTGTGGTGGCTGTAATCCAGGACTTTATAGAGTTCATCTTCGAGGGTAAAAGTAGTTCCTTTTCGTAAGGCATTGACCTCGATCATAGTTTTTTACCTCCAAAAATTTTAGTAGTAATTTGAGTATCCCCTTCAAATTTGTGGGTAGCGTAGGGGCGAGGCAAGTCGGATTGGTGGTAGTCGAAGCAAACAAGCTATGCTCCGACTTGCCTCGCCCTTACTTTTGGAGAGGATACATTTATGAAGCATATCCGGTTCGTGTTGCGTGTTGCGTGTTATGTGGATAAGTATCACGCAACACGCAACACGTCTAAATCCCTCCGTAATCAATCCAATCCTTGGCCAATTTAGGCAAATTGGCCAGTAAGCCTCGGTGCTCGATCACATTGGGCAGTGAGTCGAGAAAGGCCTGGCCGTAGCTTTTGGTCATAACCCGGCGGTCAAGCATAACCACCACGCCCCGATCATCTTTGGTCCGGATCAGGCGGCCAAAGCCCTGCCGGAACATCAAAATGGCCTGGGGAATGGAATACTGGCTGAATGGATCGTCAAACGTTTCCGCCCGTGCCGCAATGATGGGATCATTCGGTACGGCAAAGGGGGTTCGCGCGATGACCACACAACTTAAGGCCGGGCCGGGAATATCGACCCCCTCCCAGAAGGAACGCGTGCCCAGCAGTACGGCTTGTTCGGCATTTTTAAAGTTCTCCAGGATCTGGCGCCGGCTGGTGCCATCCCCCTGCTGGTGAACAACGATGTCGGCCTCGGCCAGTGGCCCTTTGATATTGCGAGCCGTGGTACGAAGCTGGCTGTAAGAGGTGAAAAGGACCAGGGTGCGACCCTCGATTTGTTTGACCAGGTCGATAAGCACAGTTTCAACCGCTTTTTGATGACCGTGCGTGTTGGGTTCAGGAATGTCGGTCGGCAGGTACAGGAGGGTGTTGTTTTCGTAATCAAAGGGCGAACCGACCACGGCCTCCTCGGCCTCCCAGAGGCTCAGTCGTTCCTGGAAATAGTCGAACGAATTGTTGGTGCGCAGGGTGGCAGAGGTGAGCACCACCGAGTTTTTTGGCTTAAAGAGATGCTCCTGAGCCAGACTGCCGATATGCAACGGAGCATTGTGCAAGGACACGGTTTTGTTTTGGACGTTTTGTTCGACCCATAGAATACGGTCCCGACTCGGCTCAGCTAAAATTATCTGCAGATTGTTTCGAACTTCGTCCAATCGATTGCGGTAAGAGGTCAGGGTAGAGACCAGTTCTTCCCAGTTAGATACGTCGTAGCCTTCAAGTTCGGTTAACATAGTATACAGGATGCCCAACGCCCTTGATACTTCAGTCAGGCTGGCTCCGGTATTGTCCCAGGTCAGTTCTACGTTCGACCAGGCCGGTTGGGCCCGGGTATCTTCGGTTAAGCGAATTTTGGCATTATAGTGTTTACTGCCGGGAAACTCACTGACAAAGGCGGTCAGGGCTTTAAACAACTCGCTGATCGCCTGCCGGGTTTTATCGACAACCTGGTGGCTCTGCCTGATGATATCGTTCACGTCGCCTTTAACCCTATTAGGTACAGCGGCCAGGGAGCGCCGGGCAATTTCGTGGATAAAGCCGGTATGCTGACCGCTGCCACGCAAAGGCTGGCTTAACTCGGTCAACAGTTGCTCCAGTGATTTTTGGTCAACGGTGAAGCTGAGTTGGTTGGTGATACTGTCTTCCAGGTGGTGGGCTTCGTCGATAATCAAATACTTGTACTCAGGGATGACCCGGCTTTCTACGGCGATGTCGGCCAGGAGCAGGGCATGGTTGACGATAATCACGTGAGCCGACTCGGCCGCCCGGCGGGCTCGAGGGTAGAAGCAGGTATCGGGGGTGCAGGTACGGGCGGAACAGATATGGCCATCAGAGGCTACCTGACCCCAGAGGGCCTGCTCCCCGTAGTCGGGCATAAAAAGTTCCTCCCGGTCGCCGGTGGTGGTACTGGGTAACCAGATGAGCAGTTTGGCTAACAACCGTTGTTCTTTGGCACTCAGATTTTCTTTGGCCCGAAGCATTTGCACCCGGCGAGGGCAAACGTAATTGCCGCGTCCTTTCAGCGCCACGGCCTTAAACTTGATCGGCAGAATCTTTTGCAGGGTGGGAATATCTTTGTTCAGTAACTGCTCTTGCAGGTTGATCGTATTGGTCGAGATGACCACCCGCTCCCCGTTTTGCACCGCCCAGTAAATAGCCGGGATAAGATAAGCAATCGATTTACCGGTGCCTGTACCCGCCTCGACCATCAGGTGATACGACTCGTTGAAACTACCGCTGATATGGGCCAGCATATCGACCTGCTGCGGGCGATACTCATAGCCGTCAAAGGATTTCTCAAAGAGCCCTCCCTTTTCCAGCATTTTGCATAGTCGTTCCACCGGCAGTGGCGATGGCCTGTCCGCAGGTTTGAGCGGTGGATCATAAGTCTGCTCCGTTCCCTCGCTCTGCATCAAGGCAAAGCCACCGTCTATACTGGCCACATCCATCAGCCCTTTGGCTGCCAGTTGTTGGCCCAGGGTACCAACCGGGGGGCTGTAGCGGCGCTCCCGGCTTAGATCACGAAAAACAAGGGCCAGAGGCCAATTGGACGGGTTGGCGATACCAGCTACCTCATCGATAATACGGCTATCCAACCGCCGGGCCTGGTCCAGCAAAGCTTCGAAAAGATGCCGGGTGGCCTGGGCGTCGTCCAGAGCCCGGTGAGCTTGCCCTTCCGGTGGTAACT
This sequence comes from Anaerolineae bacterium, assembly GCA_034409055.1. Taxonomy (GTDB): domain Bacteria; phylum Chloroflexota; class Anaerolineae; order 4572-78; family J111; genus DAOUMU01. Next base: position 13,830 of record DAOUMU010000517.1, on the reverse strand, counting down.
CCACCTCCAAATGTTTTAAGAGGGCCGTTAAGCTATAACGACTGGCGTGGGGCAGCAAGATGCTGGCTAATTCAAAGGTGTCAATACTGGTATTTTGCTGAAATATGCCCTGCTTACGCAAAAAACCCAGATCAAAGCTGATGTTGTGACCAACGATCGGATTGTTGCCCACAAAGCGGCCCAGCTCCGGTAGGACGGCCTGCAAGGCCGGCGCACCCTTGATGTCAGCCGGCATGATGCCTGTCAGTTGCTGGATTTTATAGGGGATAGGCCGGCCCGGATCAACCAGGACATCATAAGTGTCTAACACCCGGCTACCTTTGAAGCGAACCGCCCCTATTTCTAAAATAACGTCTCGCTCCGGATCCAGGCCGGTGGTTTCTATATCTAAAGATACGTATACTCTGGCCACAAGCTTGCTACTTTCTTAGGTTATCGTCCGGTTATAATGCCATCGGATAGAGAAGAAGTCAAGCCGGTTAATCTACGCTTAACCAAAAGTCCCATTGACGTTTTAACATTCCTATGCTAGGATGTGAACAATTAAAAAGAACGATATACTCTATAACAATCCACTTTGACAAAAGTTCCCCCCTTTGGGGGGCTAGGGGGGGGACCCACTCACTTTGAAAAACCATAATTACCAAAAGATTTATTTAAGGAGCTTTGGGGGATGACGAACATACATGTCCTTGCACAAGTTGACATTTTTGAAGATTTAACGTCAGACCATTTGAAATTGATTGACCAGCTTTGTCAGGAAAAAAACTACAGCCAGGGCGAGTTGATTTTTGAAGAAAATTCAGCCAGTACAGAGTTTTATATTATTATGGATGGCGAGGTGGAAATCCAGGTCGATCCTGACACCATTGGCAATGGTACCGATGCCTATCAGCCCAGTACCATTGCCGTGTTGCGCCGGGGACAATCCTTTGGCGAGGTGACCATCGTCGATCCGGCCGTACGCTCCGCCTCCGCCCGCTGTGGCGCCGAGTTCTGTAAATTGTTGGTCATTGATCGTGAGGATTTTCTGAGACTACTCAAAACTGATTACCAGATGGGCTTCATCGTCATGCGTAACTTTGCCGCCGATCTTGCCTTGAAAATCCGACAAACCAACCTGCTCGTCCGCGAGTCACTAATGTAACAAAGTTCCCTCCTTTGGGGGGCCAGGGGAGTTGGCTAACCATACCAAACCCTTTGGCTCAAGTAAACCTAAAAGCCCCTGCCGTCGCAGGGGCTTTTTTGTACGCGTTGGCTATAAGTGTTAAAATGTGTCTCGTCGTTTCTCTTGAAGCTAGAAGGGATGCAAAAATTATGCGCACCACCCTGGGAAACTTTGGTTGTTTCATCCTATTCATTCTATTTCTACCACTCTTTGCTATCGTTATTGGCCCTTTGTTGATCCTGGCCGCTCTCCGTGGTTACCAACCCCTGGGACCGATTACCATGGATACGGTCCGTTACGGCCCGGCCGGCCGGGTGGGGGCCTTCATGTTGGGTCTGGCCCTTTGGCTTTTGATTTGGGCCAGCTTGATCTGGTTAGCCCTTGCCAATGTCTTGCCCGGGCCAACTGTGGCCAATATCTTTCCGCTCAACCTGATCCCTCCTACCTCTGAACCTGTGGCAATGCCCACTCCACCCGCCTCTACCTTCACCCCTGTGGCTACTTTCACCCCCACCTCACTGCCTGCTACCGCCACCCCCACTGAACGACCCACCCTACCGGCCCCTACCCCTACCGCTACCCCAACGGCCACGCCCACCGAGCTTTTTAATGAAACCCTGGCCACGAACACCCCGACCTCAACTCCTGAGCTCGGTCTGCCGGTCGCTAAGACAAGAACACCCACCCCCATCCCCCCTCCGGCCACCCTGACCGCGGCCGATCGACAGGCCATTATTGCCACCGTCCAGGAAGGCAATCTCCTCCTGCGCAACGCCATTGCTCTGGCCAACGAGGAAAATATACAGGAGTTGGACACCGTCTGGTATGGCCGAGCCTTAGAAAAAGCCGAAAGATTTGCCACAGAGCTTTATGACCGCTACGCCAAACCTTTTCAAGTTGAACTGGACTATATCACTCCGCCAACGATTGACAAGCAGCGGAACGAGCTTAATGAAATCGTTGTTGTCAGTCGAGAGAAATGGTCCTATAAAGGGCGCACCCAAACCAATCAAGAAGCCTTTGAGTTTATCTATGCTCTCAACCAAATCGATGGACGCTGGGTCATTACCCGCTACACCTATCGCAACCTGTCAGGGGATAGGGAATAGGAGGATATTGGACCCCTTCAACAGATGTGAGTATTAAAGGCTTGTGTTTTGTACCAAGCCAGAACGCCTCTTCTTGAATTTGTGGAGACAATGATATTACGCCAGGTTATTTATATACTTGTCTAGTGGTGATTACCTCCGATTTTGACCGTCATCACGAAGAGAACCGCCTCATTATAGACGGTTTCATAATCCCGGCAGTTATGGAATGAGGCAGCGTTGAGGCACTCTTGATTCTTTGGGAATTTCCGTGGGGTTGCCTCGCCCCTCACGCCTCACGTACCACGTCTCAGCTTCGCTAACCGTCGGGCTGCTTCCTCCAAGGTTTCCCTGGTCTTGCAAAAAGCGAAACGGACCAATTTGGCCCCATCGACCGGGTTATGATAGAAGGCACTGGCCGGGATGGCGGTCACGCCGACTTCGGTGGTCAAATGACGGCAGAAGGCAACGTCATCGGGGAACTCCAGGTCGCTAATATCGACCATCGTAAAGTAAGTACCCCACGGCATCATCGGTTTCAGGCCCGCCTCGCGCAGTACTCCCACCAAAAAATTTCGATTAGCCTGGTACATGGCCGCTAACTCGACGTAATAATCGTAAGAGGCTCGCAGGGCGGTGATGGCCGCCTCTTGCAGGGGGGTGGCTCCAGAACCGGTCATAAATTGATGCATGCGAAAGAGGGCCTGGGTCAACTCCGGGGCGGCAATGGCCCAGCCCACCTTCCAACCGGTCATGCTGAAAGTTTTACCGATACTGGAAATGGTAACCGTACGGTTGGCCATGCCGGGTAAAGCAGCTATGGCATAATGTGTGTGATCCCCAAAAGTAATATGCTCATATACCTCGTCGGTCATAGCAATGACATCGTACTGCTGGCACAACTCGGCAATCAGGCGCAATTCTTGCTCCGCATAAACTTTGCCGGTGGGATTGTGGGGCGTATTGATTACAATCAACTTGGTTTTGTCGGAAAAGAGAGCGGCTAATTTAGGCTGGTTAATGGACCAGTGGGGCGGGTGCAGGGCGTAAAAGCGAGGCACACCACCGGCAATCTGCACCGCTGGCAGATAAGTTTCGTAGAAAGGTTCGAAAAGAATCACCTCGTCACCAGGATTAACCAGGCCTAAGATGGTGGCAAAAATGGCTTCGGTAGCACCGTGGGTCACCGTGATTTCAGTCGCCGGGTCCACAGGCAAGCCGTAGTCACGCGCCATTTTTCTGGCCAGGGCCTGCCGTAACCCAACTTGTCCGCTCCCCGGAGCATATTGGTTGATGTCATCTTGAATGGCCCGAATGGCCGCCTGCTTGATAAAATCAGGTCCAGGAAAATCGGGGAAACCGGTCCCGAGATTGACCGCGTTGTACCGTTTGGCCAGGTCGTTCATTTCAGAAAAGATGGTAGTTCTAAAGCTGCTGACACGCTGCGCCATATAAGTCATAAAGGTTTATCCTTTCGACATAGGATGAATGACCGCCGATCCCGAATCGGTTGGTGTATTGTACCACTACCCTTACTCAGGGAGAAACAGTGGCCTTAGCTTCTTCAGCCTCTATTGATTTTTGTCCGCCTAAAACGTATAATAAAGGCGCAGTAACTACCTACCATGTCATTCTGAACGAGCGCAGCGAGTGAAGAATCCCCAAGATTTTGGTAAAGTAGACCTCTTTTGGGCCAAAGTTTCGGGGATTCCTCGTCGCTGCGCTTCTCGGAATGACATGAGGGTAGGCAGTTACAAGGCGCACTTAAAATAAAAGGAAACGATTCTTGGCCGAAATAAAACTGCTGGATACCTGGATTGCTTCATCGGACAGATTACAGAAGCCAGAAAATTGGTACTGTGAACCTTTTACTAAAAGAACAGGCTGCCAGATTCCCGGTCAATGTGGGGACGATTGCAACTGTGGCTGTCCTTATAACACCATGACTGACGTTGAAGGTTTACCTCTTATTGAGGAGATTGCCAAAATATTTCCCAACGAATGGCTGGCTTTTATCATCTCTCCCGAAGAGGATGATGATTATGAGCCACAGCACGGCAAACTTATCGCCCACAGTCCGACCCCTGACGAGGTTTACGATGCTGTCAACACCGTTTTGTGGAATCAGCACATCTATATTTTCTTTAATGGCGATTTTGAAGCAATGAAGACCAGCTATGGTGATAATTGGGACCAAAAACCCGCCCCCGTTGCTCAACGAGCTTATTCCGGCCCCCAGCAGATAGACTTAGCGACAACTGCTTCTCCCGCCGAGCCCCTGCCTGATGATTTAATTGAGCTCATCTATAGCGCCGTTAACAATTTGTACGACCCCCCGAATTTAAATGAGGCTATTCGTCGATTGCGCCTGGCCCGGGTGAGAGCGGCTGCTACCGCCAATAGCACTTTACTCTCGCTGTTAGACAAGGCTCTGGATAAAATTGAGGCCCCTTTACCTCGTCTTGACGAGGTTATCTGGCATCTGGAAGAAGGACTGGTTGATTTAGAATAGCCCGATTTAGAATATTTTGATTTGATTATCGTATCCTCTTTCAAATTTGTTGGTGACGTAGGGGCGAGGCAAGTCGGATTGGTAGTGATCGAAGCAAACAAGCCACGTTCCGACTTGCCTCGCCCTTACTTTTGGAGAGGATAGTGATTATCCCCCACCGTGGTATCGAGAGTTGCCACGTTACCTCACGGCAACATGTCTTGAGTGAGTCCATTGGATTTGGTGCTGTTGTGGAGCCTGTGATACAATCCTTCTACCAACTTTTTGAAGAGGACTGTAACCGTGACAAATTCAACCTTCCCAAATAACATCGTCTTGGAAACCGAACTTCCCAAACGTAAACCGGACTGGTTAAGAGTCCGTCTGCCCTCAGGTCACAACTACCAGCGGGTTAAAAATCTGATGCGTCGGCACAGTTTGAATACCGTGTGCGAGGAAGCAATGTGCCCAAACATCGGTGAATGTTGGGGCAAGGGCACGGCCACCTTTTTGCTGATGGGTGATATCTGTACCCGATCCTGTGGCTTTTGCCACATCAAAACAGGTCGCCCTCCTGTTTTGGATGAGGATGAACCCCGTCGCGTGGCAGAAAGTGTGCAAGCTTTGAATTTAAGCCACTGCGTGTTGACCTCTGTCAACCGAGACGAATTACCCAACGGCGGAGCGCATATCTTTGCCAACACCATCCGCGAAATTCGGAAGCTTGTCCCCCATTGCACCATAGAAGTGCTCATCCCCGACTTTAAAGGAGACCGCGCCGCCTTGAAAGAGGTAATGGACGTCCGCCCGGAGATTTTGAACCACAACACCGAAACCGTACCTCGCCTCTACCGGACCGTGCGTCCGCAAGCCAATTACCAACGAACGCTCGGCGTACTTTCTGGGGCTAAAGAGTTGGATGCCAACGCCGTGACCAAGAGCGGAATTATGGTCGGGTTGGGTGAGACCAAAGAAGAGGTGGTGGCCGTGATCCGTGATCTACGAGAGCATCAGGTCGATATTTTGACCATCGGCCAATATTTGCGTCCTTCGCCCCTCCATTTACCCGTCCAGCGCTATGTTCACCCGGATGAATTTAAGGAGTTCTACGACATCGCCATGGAAATGGGCTTTCGCTGGGCAGAAAGCGGGCCACTTGTGCGTAGCAGTTACCATGCCGAAGGGCAAGTCCAGGCCCTGTCCATCCGTGTCCAGTCATAGCTGATTATTCCTGCGTCAACACAAATCCGGCCGCGCTAATCGTTTGCCGGACCGACTCCAGTGTAACATTGTCAGGGATTTGCCATACCTTTTTCTCCGGGTTAAAACGACGCCCCGGGATTCTTTTAACAGCGGTTAACATGGCTTGAAAGGAGCCGCCGCTGACAACCAGGGGGGTCTCCCCGACCTGGATGCGAATCCGGTCGCCAGCAGGGGCAGAGGTGGCAGCAGGTATTGGTCCTGGCGATTCGGTCTCAACCGGGAAGGATTGATCATCCATGGCCATTAGCTCCGCCGGATCGTAGTGATCTTCAACCGGAGGAGGAAGCATATCATCCCACCAGTCGGGAGGTTCAAAGGGAGGCGTCTCCTCATCGTCAAAGAAAGTTGGCGGCTCAAAGGGAGACGGCGAAAGTGAACTGCTTTCGTCAAGAAAATCGGGGGGTTCCATAGGTGGCACAGGCCCCAAGGGAATATTCTCAGCGCCTTCTAGTTGAAAACCGGCTGCCTCTATCATGCCCTTGATAAGGGCCAATTCACTCGGAATCTCCCATGTTTTCGTCTCGCCGTCAAAGCGACGGCCCGGCAACTTCTTGACTGTGGCCAACATCTCTTGAAAGCTACCCCCGACCACAGCTAGCCGCTGCCCTGCAACGACAATCTGGATGCGGTCGCCAGTCGGTCCGGTCACGGGGGGGCGACTGCCCAGGGCGTCATCAGTCGTTACAGGGCTACCACCTTCAAGCTGGTAACCACTGATATCAAGTTGACGCTGGACTTCTTCGACCGTGCCTGGCAACTGCCACACTTTCAACTCGCTCACAAAACGACGGCCATTGATCTGTTTCACAGCCGCTAACATTTCACGAAATTCGCCGCCGACCACACTAAACTCTTTTCCTTCAATGTGGACGCGGATGCGATCTTTATGCCCACTCATTTTTAATAACCTTTCTGTCTCAACGATGATAAACAATTGGTAAGAACATGATCGGTCTAATTGCCGTACAAGGTGAAGCAAAGGCTCTCTTAAAATTTATTAGCGTCGAAGCGACGCTCGAACAAATTCAAACCCGGTTTTATAAGGGCCACCTGGCTAAACGGCCTGTCGTCTTGGCCGAAGTGGGACCGGGTAAGGTTCAGACGGCGGCGGTCACCCAGCACCTGATTGATCGGTACGAGGTCAGCTTGATGATAAGCTGTGGTTCAGCCGGGGCTCTGAGCCCACAGTTACAAATTGGCGACGTTGTTCTGGCCGAAAAGGTAACCCCCCATGATGCCGGCCTGCATTTAGACAGTGGTTTTTTATACCTGGGGATATACGATAATTCCCAACCGGATGGGTTACATTATTATCGTACCCTGGTAGCCGACCCGACTCTGCTAAGGACAGCCTGGCAAGCGGCCACGGCCATCACCTGGCCTAAAACGACACCCCAGATTAAACTCGGTGGCCTGGTCAGTGGTGACCAGGTGATTGCGGCTAAAACTAAAAAGGATTGGCTACGAAATACTTTCAATGCCCTGGCCGTGGATATGGAGTCTGGGGCGATGGCCCAGGTGGCCTTTTTGAACAATACCCCCTGGCTGGCTATCCGAGCCGTGAGCGACGGGGCAGACTCGGCCATCGATTTTGATCTACTCAGCCTGGTCACCTATAGCGACGAACCGGCTAATATCCTGGTCAGGATTGCCCAAACCAGGCGTAAAGTGACAACAATGGTCAAGAGGCCAGCCTCCTTAAAAACTGCCCTAAAAGTCCGCCAGGCCATCCGCCGGGCTACGGTAAATGCAGCCCGGGTCACGGCGACAATCATAACCCAACTTGAATAAATTTTCAAAAATACAAAATGCCTCAGTACAAGAAAGTACAGAGGCATTGGCGGCGACACAAAGCAGCCTCAACCTATATATATTTGCCCCAGACCCGTCTGGCCTCGGCGCTGGTCACAGTCGCTATGGCAATGTAGCGCGGACGCTTTGGTTTGCTCAACAATTTCATATTGGCTTCGGTCGGGGTCCGATCACCTTTGCGCCCATTACATTTCTCGCAGGCTGTGGTTACATTTTCCCAGCTCATTTTACCCCCTCGCGAGCGTGGCACAATGTGATCAACAGTTAACTCCTTGGCCAGCAGCGTGGCCCCACAATACTGGCAGGTGTAATGGTCGCGGGATAGTACCCCTCGCCGGGTGACAGGCAGGGAGATACGACGCGGTACCTTCACAAAGTAAACCAGGCGAATCACTAACGGTACGGGTAATTGCAAATTCTCCGAACGAAGCTTGGCCTCAGCCGCTTCAATCAATTCTGCTTTCTCTTTCAGCAGCAAGACAATCGCCCGTTTGACCGAAACGATATTAAGAGGTTCGTAAGTTGCATTCAAAACGAGCACGTTTCCCACGACAGGCAACCTCCAGTCAACAACGAGGAGTGGACATAACTGGCTAACATTATATCAAACTCGATTCAATGGGTCAAGTAAAATTACCAATTATTGAGGAACGACGAGATATAGATTGTGTTTATCACCTCCTATATTTTGGGGCCAGTATTTATGCAAAACTCCTGATGATCCTGGTCAAATCATGACCTTGCACTCTGTCCAACCAATGTTATAATTTGGGTGCACGTAACTACCTACCATGTCATTCTGAACGAGCGTAGCGAGTGAAGAATCCCCGAGGTTTTGGTAAATACCCAAGGGGCACAGGGTAGACCTCTTTTTGGCCAAAGTTTCGGAGATTCCTCGTCGTTTATGCCCTTTGGGTACTGCGCTCCTCGGAATGACATGAGGGTAGGCAGTTACGGGTGCACTTTAAAAGATTGTAGAACAAGTTGCTAACTTGTTCCGAGGCAACGTGGCAAATTATCCGACGATTAAACAAGCAAGGAGGACAAAGATGTCTAATACAAAAATGAACAAAAAAATTACCACCATTGAACGGCACATTATGGAACAGCAGGCTGCTTTTTCTGATGCTACTGGTGTACTGACTAATCTTCTCTACGATATTGCCCTGGCCGGTAAGCTTATTGCCAGCCACATCAGGCGGGCCGGATTGGCAGACATCCTGGGGGGTACCGGTATCCAAAACGTGCAGGGTGAAGAAGTCCAAAAGCTAGATACTTACGCCCAGCGGACTATTTTTCAGCTTAACGACCACACCGGCCGGCTGGCAGTGATGGGCTCTGAGGAAGAAGAAGACATTATCCCTATTCCCCCACAATACCCCATCGGCAAATATGTACTCCTCTTTGACCCCCTGGACGGTTCATCCAATATAGATTACAACGTCAGTGTGGGCACTGTTTTCGCTATCTTTAAACGTAAAACCCCTTCAGGACCGGGTACCTTAGAAGATGTGTTACAAAAAGGCGCTGATCTGGTTGCAGCCGGTTATCTGGTCTACGGTTCCAGTACCATGCTGGTTTATAGCACCGGCAACGGGGTTAATGGATTTACGCTCGATCCAAGCATTGGTGAGTTTCTGCTCTCCCATGCCGACATTCGCCTGCCAGAAATACCAAAATATTACAGTGCTAACCAGGGCCACCAAAGCCGCTGGAGCGAGGGTGTGAAACGTTACACTCGCTGGCTGCGGGGTGAGGAAGGGGCCGGCCGGTCACTTTCTCTGCGTTACGTCGGCTCTATGATCGCTGACATTCACCGCACTCTGTTGGGTGGTGGTGTTTTTTACTATCCGGCCGACACCAAATCACCCAACGGCAAGTTACGTCTACTTTACGAGGCCATACCGATGGGTTTCATCATCGAGCAGGCCGGGGGTTACGCTTCTACTGGCCGCCAACCTATCCGGGAGGTACAACCGACGGAATTACATCAGCGTACGCCGCTGTTTGTGGGTAATACGGAGTTGGTGGAAAAAGTGGAAGGGTTTATCGCTGAATATGATAGACCGGCGTAATAGGTTGTAAGACAAGTTGGCAACTTGTCCCAGGCACAATTTAGCAAATTGCCCTACATACGTATCTTCTCGAAAAGTAGGGGCGAGGCAACTCGGATTGAGGGTCTCGAAGCAAACAACCTGCTCTCCAAGTTGCCTCGCCCCTACCCCTCCCCGAATTATTGAAGTGATACCTACATACAAATAAAAAAGCCTCTGCCGAGAGCATCGCATCGAGTTCTGTCCGGCAGAGGCTTTTCTTAACTAGGTTCTGTTGACATTTGCCTAAAAATGTCATTCCGAGGAGCGCAGTACCCAAAGGGCATAAACGACGAGGAATCTCCAGCAACGAGGACAAATTCAAGGCAAAATAGGAGATTCTTCGCTCCCTGTGGTCGCTCAGAATGACATAATCCGAAATGTCAACACGCCCTAGCGAACGTGGCTAAATATTCACTAACGTTTGGCAAACTTGATGGCGTCAAAGACTATTTGGGTACTGCCGGTACTTTCGCTGGTATTGTCATAGAGGCTGATAAATTCATTACCGCCAGCGTCAAAATAATAAGTCCCCAGGGTAATCCACTCGGTGTCGTAAAGACTCTGATTGAGCACCCGATCAACCCGCTCCCCGTGGTGTTGAATACGATAACGAGCACTGGTGGTCGTGGCCACATTTCCCCCAGGAATGAAAACGAACAGTTCATAGTTCCCAGCGCCAGGCAAGGCCGGGGTCCAGTTGGCAAAGTTAACAGGCGTACTGGCGGCGTTGTAAGTCCAGTAGAAGTCGGAACCATAGCCCCCCCGAGCGACGTGGCGATGGGCCACCGGACCACCCCACCGGAAACCACTGCTGGTATTATCCACAATCGTGGCCCCATCGGGGTCCGGTTCATAGGGTTCGTAATTACCAGGGTCATGATCGATCATGACCCGGGCGATGGCATTGCCCAAATGATCATAGTACTCTACCCTGAAAGTACGATAACCCTCATACAGATGGACCCGGCGAATGTTGTAAGTTACGGGTTGGTCAAACCAGGAATCATAGATATTTTTATCATCAACGAAGATGCGCATACCGTCGTCATGTTGGATGGTGAAATTATAGTAACCGGCTTTCAGGTAAATAGAGCGAGTCCAGCGTACGGAGAAATTGTCCCGGGTAACTTTGGGGGCAGGGGAGCCACTATTCCAATCAAAATTAATGGCCCCATCTTGTCGGACCAGAACGGGTTCTCCTTCTAAATCCTTGTTGATAAAATATTCGCCGCGCCAGGCGCCCACAATGTCATCTTCACCGCCAAGTTGAATCCACTCCAGGTGAATAATAGCCTTGCCGGTATTTTCAAAGTAGGCCACTTGAATCTCATGATCGCCCGTTTCCTCAAAGTATATTTTGGCCTTAAGCTTATCTTTATAACCGATGTCCCAGGCATTGATGATCAATTTGCCATCTAACCAAACACGAGCGCCATCGTCAACCGTTAAAAGAAACAGGTAAGTCCCTTTCTCAAAAGGGCGGACCGCTGTCCAACGGGTCGAGAAGTAGTTGCTGGGTAACTCCCCGGGCGCTGGCGAGTCATAGCCCCACTCATGATTTATTGTATCCTCAAAACGGTTGACTTTGGGCGGACCGGATAGGCTATTGTTATCGTAATATTCAGCGCGCCAGCTAAGTTTTTTTAGAGGCGCAGCCTGAGCAGCAAGGGGTAATGTGGCCAGGATCAGTATTAAAACTACTATTACCCAAATAGATTTTTTCATAATTTCATTCTCCTATGAAAATGTAGTTTTCATACGATGCGTGTGGCGCGGAGGAGAGTGGAGGGACACCCCCCACACCCCCCGCGCCATCGGCGGTTCCTTGTAACCCCTCAATAAGCAAAACTTTCTGAGTAAAGGCCCATCTGAAGGCTTATTCAACGGGATTGCGCTGCCGCATTATGGCCGCGACTGCACCGCCGAACAACACCAGTAGTAAAACCGCACCACTGATAATGATATAATTTACCGAATCGTCGCTGCCTCGACCAGAAACGGGCAACTGCGAAGCATCTGTCGAGGGTGAAGCCGGTTCGGTTTGGCCGGCAGAAGCCTCTGGCTGGGATGAAACGGTTTCTGTTTGGGGGGCGGCTTCTGGCTGAGAGGAAGCGGTATCTGATTTGGGAACTTCGGCCGGTTGAGAAGAAGCGTTTGTTTGGGGTGAATCTTCTGTTTGAGATGAGACTTCGGTTTGGGACGTTGCTTCATCAACTGGAGCCTGGGCCGAGGTTGGTTCATCTTTCTGTTCAGAAACCTGGCTGGCAGTGTCGGTCGTTACAGGTTCAGCCCCGGCCGGCGCGGCGGAGTTGCTCACTGAAGCCGCTTGCGGGACCGGCGCTTGAAAATCCTCGGGCGCAGGTCCAACCAAACTAATTTCATCAAGGTTAAAAATGCCGGAGCCGTTGTTGATCCACTTTTTCCAGCCTCTAATAAACAGGGTCAATTTGTCGCCTCGGGCCGTAAGGGTCGTTTCAAATGTGTCGAAGCGGTAAGTTTCGTCGAGCGAATCATACAGGGGCTGTTCGTCCCAGGGGAGTTCGCCCCAGGCTTCATTGTCAATCAATTCCCAGGCGGTACCACCCTCATAATCAACCGCATATTGCAACCGATAGCCGTAATCAGAGAGTTGGATATCGCCTTCGTCTGAACGAACGAGGCCGTTAATCGCCAGTTTATATTGTTGACCCGGCACAACCGATACGGTTTGATAGATACCGGCATAGCGATCTCGTTCGGTCGCATTTTTAATTTCAATCATTTGGGCATTCTGCCCGGCGATGACCACTTTCTGCCAGGTATCAGCGTTCCAACCAACCGTAGCGTTGCCGTTGCTAAAGCCACCCCAGCCATAACCAATGCCAAATTCCGACTGAAAACCTTCTTCAAACCCGCCGTTGAGAATTAAATTCTGAATATTGGGGCTATCTTGAGAGAAGGCCGGCGTTGGTATGTATAATAAGCCAACAATCAGGATGATGCTGAAGATTATCCTGAAGCCGATACTATCGCCGGGTATGGGGATGCCCGGCCTACCCATACGTATCATGATGACACTCCTTTCAGGTTGGCGGTACTCTCGTCTCCATTGCCTGACCACCAACCACTCTCAGCGCCGGGCATGGGGATGCCCGGCCTACTCTTGACATATTCCATTTTACTGAACTTTCCATAACATGTCAATTAGCTTGTCATAATATTATGCGGCCTTTGAACCTATTTGGGCTAACAAACTTGTCTGACAATGAAATGAAGTTTATTATACTGACTGACTGTTGCCGACTTATTTGAGGTTGGCGAGGGAGAAAACTGTGGAGCAATTGACAACAGGCAGGCGAACCAATCCTCTGGCCAGGCGAGTGGTCTGGCTCATCGGCGGCGATTTGCTGACGATGCTGATCTTTGTCTGGGTTGGTCGTAGCAGGCACGGCCTTTCAATCACAGATATGACTGCCACTTTGACTACTGCTGCGCCGTTTGTGGTTGGCTGGTTTTTAATCACCCCCTGGTTTGGCCTTTTTCGAGCCGAGGTGAGCCAAAATTGGCGCAAACTGGTACCCCGTCTACTCCTGGCCTGGGCCATCGGTGGGCCCCTGGCCCTGGTATTGCGGGCTCTATTTCTGGGGCGACCCATTCCGGCCGGTATCATACCTATCTTTGCCCTGGCCACTCTTAGTATAACCACCTTTTTTATGCTGATCTGGCGATTGGGTTATAGCTGGTGGGTGAATCGTCGTTTAACTTAGCCGGTAGCGGGTAGTGGGTAGTGGGTAGTGGGTAGCGAGTAAGGGAGTTCCGAAATTTAAATCATCCCAAAACTTTCGGCGACGTGAAGCGTAAAACGTGAAACGTGAGGGTTTATGGCGTAAAAACATCACGTTTCACGCTTCACGTTTCACGGAGTTGGGACAA
>DAOUMU010000516.1:0-7668 GCA_034409055.1 Anaerolineae bacterium | reverse complement strand
CCCCTGGGACGCCTGGAAACCGCAGAGTTTGCTATGCAGACGGTCATCAATCTTGAGAATGAACCGAGTGGCCTCTGGGAGAAAATCTTTGGGACCGACAAGTTAACCTTGATCGCCGAGGGCGAAGTAGTGGCCGGGCTTGACTTGAGTAAAGTCACACCGGAGGACATTCAGGTGCAAGGGACTGCCGTTAAGATCACCCTCCCCCCCGCCGACATTCTCTACAGTCGCATCGATAACGAGCGCACCTACGTTTACGAACACAAAACCGGCCTTTTTCGCCAGATTGATAAAACGTTAGAAAGCCGGGCTCGCCTCCTGGCCGAAGAATCGCTGGTCGATTGGGCCATCGAACGCAATATTTATCAAAAGGCCGAAGAGGAGGGCCGACTTTATATTGAGAATTTACTGCGTTCCCTGGGCTTCACCGACATTACCATTCAATTTAAATCGGAACCTTTATGATGAATCAACAATCAAAACGCCAATACCTTGTTTTCGGGAGCATTGCCGTGGTGGCCCTGGTTGGGATTGCCGTAATCGCTTTTTTGGCCGGTACATTTATCGGCAGTGAGGCCAACGAGGCCCTGGCACCCACGCCCACCGTGCCGCCTACCGACACGCCTTTGCCGCCCCCCGTGGTTACCATCCAGGGGATTAAATCCCGGGCCAAATTGGTCACGGTAGAATATGGCACGGTGACCGAAGTTTATAACGAAAACGTACCGGATGGCTGGCTCGATGGGCTGCTAGGCACCAAAGAGCGCTTGCTCATGCTCGTCTACGGCGACGTGCAGGCCGGCTTCGATTTAGAAAAAATGACCGAAGAGGATCTATGGACCGACGGCAGCCGGGTCAGGCTGGTCCTACCGGCCCCAGAAATCATCAATACCAGCATCAATTTTGACCGAACCCACATTGTTTATTACGAAAACAACCTGATCTTTGATGACAACCAACCTGATCTGCAAGGGGAAGCCCTGAATCAGGCCCAAGAGGCTATTGAACAGGCGGCCGTCGAGGCCGGTATCATGGATCGAGCCAAAGATCACGGGCAGCTCTACTTTGAAAACTTCCTCTATTCACTCGGTTTTACCGAGGTTGAAGTCATCGTTGATGCTCAGATATACAAGGAATAACCGAAATTAACAGTATCGACGTGAAGCGTGAAAGTGAGAGCTTTTACGATGTATTATCACGTTTCACGCTTCACGTTTCATGGGGGACGATACTTCAATCTGTCCCACCGAACTTTACCACATAAATTTTATGATATGGAGTTATGCAATGCCAATCGCTTTATTCTCACTCTCAGATAAAAGTGGGCTGGTCGATTTTGCCCGCACCCTGACCGAATTGGGCTGGGACCTGGTCGCCAGCGGCGGTACAGCCAGAGTTATGAGCCAGGCCGGTCTGACCGTAACCGACGTGGCCGACCTGACTGGCGCTGCCGAAATGTTGGGCGGGCGAGTCAAGACCCTGCACCCCACCATTCACGGCGGTATTCTGGCCCGTCCCACCGAAGAAGACCGGACCGAACTAAAAAGCTACGGTATCAGCCAGATCGACATGGTGGTCTGCAACCTGTATCCCTTCCAACAAACCGTGGCCGACCCGGATGTCTCGCTCAACGAAGCGGTGGAAAAAATCGACATTGGCGGGGTGGCCCTGTTGCGAGCCGCCGCCAAAAACTTTGCCCGAGTGACGGTCATCTGTGATCCGGCCGACTATGCGGCGGTAGCCGACGAATTACGCCAGAATAACTTCGTTTCTTCTGAGCGTCGGGCCGCCCTGGCGCGCAAAGTTTTTGCCCACACGGCTCAATACGATGCAGCCATTACCAACTATCTCTCCGGTCAGGCCGGTGAGGATTTTCCGTCAAGATTGACCTTATCGCTGGTCAAAACCGAGGACTTGCGCCTGGGCGAAAATAAGCACCAGACGGCGGCCCTCTACGCTACCGACGAGACCGTCGGCCCGCTGGGAGGTAAGTTGTTGCAAGGAAAAGCCCTGGGTTACAACAACGTGCTGGATTTGGATGCCGCCTGGCAAGCCGGGCAATCCTTCCAGGAACCGACGGTGGTCATTGTCAAGCATCTCTCGCCCTGTGGCGTGGCCAGCGCCGCAGACGTGGCAACGGCCTTTCCCCTGGCCCTGGCCTCGGATCCGGTCAGTGCCTTTGGCGGGATCATCGCCGTCAACCGGGAATTTGACGAGCAGATTGTCGAAGCCCTGGGCGACCTCTTTGTGGAGGCCATTGCCGCCCCGGCCTTTAGCCCCAAAGTTAGAGAGATTCTGGCCAGCAGTCGAAAAAATTGCCGTCTGGTGGAGATCCCGGAGCCGATTATGCCGGCCAGGGAAGTCCGTTCTGTGGCCGGTGGGTTCGCCATGCAGCAGGTTGATCCGGGCGACCCGCCCGGCACGGAATGGAAAGTGGTCAGCGAGCGACAACCGACTGAGGCCGAGATGGCCTCCCTCAGATTTGCCTGGAAAGCCTGCCAGCACGTTAAAAGCAACGCCATTGTTTTCGCCGCCGGGACGGCCACGGTCGGCATCGGCGGTGGGCAACCCAGCCGGGTCGATGCGGTTAAGCTGGCCGCCGCCCGCGCCGGCGAGAAAGCCAAGGGCGCGGTGATGGCCTCCGACGCCTTCTTCCCCTTCCCCGATGGGGTGGAAGCCGCCGCCGCAGCCGGCGTGACAGCCGTGGTCGAGCCGGGCGGCTCGGTCAGAGACGATGAGGTCATCGCCGCCGCCAACCGGTTAGGTCTGGTTATGGTCTTTACCGGGATCAGGCATTTCAAGCATTAGTTACTACTCGGTGCAAAACTGTAGCTGGCGCATAGGGATGCGCCAGCGGCGTCCCATTCAATAAGTCAACCTGTCTTCAAATCCGATCCGATTGACCACACCAAAAACCCTTACCGACCATCGGTAAGGGTTTTTAGTTTTAGACGCGGTTACATCATCATCCAGTTGAGATTGGAACCAATTTCCATCGTCCGTAGGCAACAAATGCGGCTAGAGCCAGGATGACGATGTTGACGATGATGAATCCAAAATTGCCCGGTGGTGAATTGCCTTTTAGGAGTAAGGGAGGATAGCAAAATAATTTAAGGTGGGTTATAATAAGACGACCTTAAATACCTTTCTCAACAAGGACAACGAACAATGAACCAGCGACAATCGACAAAGATCCTGGTCGTTGAAGATGAACTCATCACCAGCATAGATATTGTCCAGTACTTGCAAGATTTCGGCTATGAGGTGGTAGGCATTGCTTCCTATGGTGAGGTAGCCCTGGAAAAAGTGGCTGAACTGCACCCTGATTTAGTCTTGATGGATATAAAGCTAAAAGGATACGTGGATGGTGTGGAAACGGCCAAACAAATTCAAGCCCTTTATGATATTCCGGTAGTTTATTTAACGGCTCATTCTGATGAACAGACCTTGCAGCGGGTTAAACAAACCACCCATTACGGTTATATTGTCAAGCCGTTTAATAAAGCAGAGCTGCGCGTAACCATTGAGCAAGCCCTTCAACAGCATATGGCTGACAAGAAAACATAAACAAGAAGTATCCTCAACAAATCCGTGGCAACTGCTCACCGACTTGCATATCCACCACCCGGGTGCCGCCGATGCCGGTTTTGGCCACCACCAGGCCGGGGTGTTCAGCCGTCACCTGGCCGATCATAGCGGCCCGGGCACCATACGGATGCTGCCGCATCCACTCAAGCAGGAGCTCGGCCACCGCTGCCGGGACCATAGCGATCAGCTTACCTTCGTTGGCCACGTAAAAGGGGTCCAGCCCCAAAAACTCGCAGGCAGCCTGAACCGGGGCCGAGACCGGCACCTGTTTCTCCTCCAGGACAATCCCCACTTTGGAAGCTTTGGCGATTTCATTCAAGGCCGAGGCCAATCCCCCCCGCGTCGGATCACGCAAAACGTGAATCTCCCGGCTAACTTCCAGCATCGCCGCCACCAGACCGTTAAGGGGCGCTGAGTCTGTTTCTATCACGGTTTCGAATTCGAGTCCCTCACGCACACTCATAATGGCCACCCCGTGAACGCCTATATCACCGCTCACAATGACCACATCGCCCGGACGGGCCCGGTCAGGGGCGATGTTCACCCCGGCCGGGATCAGGCCCAAGCCGGAGGTATTGACATAAACCCCATCTCCGTGGCCTTTGTCCACCACTTTGGTATCCCCGGCCACCAGGCTAACGCCGGCCTGGCGCGCCGCCAGGCCCATGGTCTCCACAATGGTGCCCAACGCCTCCAGAGACAATCCCTCCTCCAAAATAAAACCGGCGCTCATATAGACAGGCTGCGCCCCACTCATGGCAATATCGTTCACCGTCCCATTGATGGCCAAATCGCCAATGTTCCCCCCCGGAAAGAAGAGGGGGCGTACCACAAAGGAATCGGTCGAAAAGCACAGACGCGTAGATGCCAGCGAGGCCAGGTCAGGGGCAAAATTGAGCACGGCAGAGTCGCCCAGATGCTCCAGGGTTTCATTCCTGAAAGCAGGCAGGAAGAGATGTTCCACCAATTCGGCCGAGAGTTTGCCCCCTCCACCGTGCCCCATAATGATGTTGGGATGGTTGCGTAAGGGCAAAGGACAAATCCAGTTTTCAAAGTTTAAGTTGTCAGTCATAAGTCAATGTTTATTTGAAATTCCATATTGTAGCCGAGGCATCCCCATGTCTCGATGGGGCATCCCCATGCCTCGATGGGACATCCCCATGCCTCGGCGGGCCTTGGATTAGGATAGGGCATGGGGATGCCCTGCCTACGGAAATGGATGTCCTGCCTACGGGGTTGGATGCCCCGCCTACAGGGCAAAGCGCCCGTACCGGTAATAGGCCGCGCAAGCGCCCTCGCTGGAAACCATGGTTGCTCCCAGCGGGTTCTGGGGGGTACACTCTTTGCCAAAGGCCGCACACTGGTGGGGTTTGATTAAGCCTTGTAACACCTCCCCGCTGCGGCACAGCGGCGACTCCTGGGTGCGAATGTCCCCCACCCCAAATTTAACTTCGGCGTCGTAATCCCGGTACGCTTCGCGCAGTTTCCAGCCGCTCTGCGGAATGTTGCCGATGCCTCGCCAGGTCCGGTCACTGACCTCAAAGACATCAGCCACCATTTGCTGAGCCGGTTGATTGCCCGCGTAAGTTACGGCCCGGCTATAGGCGTTTTCCACTTCCGCCCGGCCTTCTGCCAGCTGTTTGACCGCCAAACGCACCCCTTCCAGGATATCCAGGGGCTCAAAGCCGGTCACCACAATGGGCACCTTATATTTCTTGACCAACGGCACATACTGCCAGTAGCCCATCACGCTACAGACGTGACCGGCGGCCAGAAATGCCTGCACCCGGTTGGCAGGCGATTCAAGAATGGCCGAAATGGCCGGCGGCACCAGCACATGCGAAACCAGTATGGAAAAATTGGCCAATCCCTGCTGTTTGGCCTGAAAAACAGCCATAACGTTGGCCGGAGCCGTGGTTTCAAAACCAATGCCAAAGAAGACCACTTCACGGTCTGGATTTTCCCGGGCAATCTTGAGCGCGTCCAGCGGTGAGTAAACCACTCGTACGTCTCCCCCTTCACTTTTCACCTGGAACAAATCCTTCTCGCTGCCCGGCACGCGCAACATATCGCCAAACGAACAGAAGATCACCTCTGGACGAACAGCAATGGCCAGGGCCTTGTCAATCAGTTCCAAAGGCGTTACACAGACAGGGCAGCCCGGACCGTGAATCATTTCAATCTTATCCGGTAAAAGTTGGTCGATGCCATTCCGAATAATGGAGTGGGTCTGGCCCCCACACACCTCCATGATGGCCCAATGCTTGGTGGTCATGCGGTGGATATCATCCAGGAGGCGTTTGGCTAAATCCGCATCGCGAAATTCTTCCAAATATTTCAATGGAAATTCCCCTTAGTTCTCAACACAGTTTTTGCTTGAAAGAGACACATGCGACCTTATTCACGCAACACGCATCACGCATCACGTACTGTCTACCAAGACGTTATGCTTTATCCCGTCGAATCCGCTTCGACACCCAACTCCTCTTCCAATACCCCCATCTCCCGGAAAAGGGCCAGTGACTCCTGGGCCGCCTCCTCGTCCAATTTGGTAATGGCAAAGCCAACGTGGATGATGGTGTAATCGCCCACTTCCACCTCCGGCACATAAGCCAGACAGGCTTCCTTGACAATCCCCCCAAAATCAACCTTCCCCATCCGCATGCCATTAACCTCATAAATTTCCGTCACTTTGCCCGGTACCCCAAGACACATAGAATGACCTCCAATTAATTGCTAATTACTCATTGTTAATTGCTAAGAAAGTTTGCCACAATCGCTTGCCCCAGGGCCAATCCACCATCATTGGGCGGAACCAGGCGATGGGTCAGCACCTCAAATTCGCCCCTGAGTCGATTGACCGTTAGCTCCAACAAGGTTACATTTTGAAAGACACCACCGCTCAAGGCCACCCGGTTTAAGCCTTCCTTTTCCCGCAGCCGCCCACTCAAGATTAAAACCAAATTGGCCACAGCGTTGTGAAATTTAGCCGAGATAACCGGCGCCGGTACACCGGCTTGCACGTCGGTCACCACCGCTTGAATCAGGGGAGCAGCATCAATCTCTCCCCCATCCTCGGTCAGCCCCCACGGATAAGCCTCAGTGATTCCCACCGCCATGATGGCTTCAAACTCGATAGCAGCTTGGGCCTCGTAGGTGACCGTCTGTCGTATGCCGGCCAGCGAGGCCACCGCATCGAACAGGCGGCCCATACTACTGGTGGGGACAGCGTTGAAGCCGGTCTCAAGCTGTCGTCTGATCAAACCTCGTTCTACGGCCTGGCAGGCCGCTACCGGCGGCAGCCTTTCATCCCAGTCCAGGCCCGCTGCCCACAGGTGAGCCAGGGCCGTGCGATAGGGTCGCTTGATGGCGGCATCGCCCCCAGGCAAGGGCACATATTTTAGATGAGCCAGACGAGCAAAGGTCTTGTAATCAGCCACCAACACCTCTCCCCCCCAGATGGTCCCATCCGTACCATACCCCGTACCATCAAAGCTAAAGCCAATCACCGGCTCACTACCATCCAACCCATACTCAGCCATCACCGCCGCAATATGAGCATGATGATGCTGCACTTCAACTAATTGGGCTGGGGGATGGGGGCTGGGGTTCGTCGTTCGTCGTTCGTCGTTCGTCACTTCCCTGGCCCACTTTGACGACAAATAACCGGGGTGCATGTCACAAGCAAAAATCTTTGGCTCAACTCGAAACAGAGTCTGAAAATGTTTCACCGACTTTTCAAAGGCCCGCCAGGTTTCCAGATTCTCCATATCGCCGATGTGCTGGCTCATGAAAGCATAATTGCCTTTGGTCAGGCAAAAGGTGTTTTTTAATTCGCCCCCCACCGCCAGAATCTGCTCAACCGGGAAAGGGAGTTTCACCGGAAAGGGGGCATAGCCCCGCGAACGTCGGATAGGCAACTCACGTCCGGCCAGGACCCGCACAACCGAATCGTCACAATGAATATGAATATCCCGATTGTGCAGCAAAAAGGCATCCGCCAGGGCAGCCAGTCGCTCCAGGGCTTCGGCGTTGTCTTTCATAATGGGCTCTTCCGAAAAATTCCCGGAGGTCATGACC
>DAOUMU010000515.1:0-9410 GCA_034409055.1 Anaerolineae bacterium | reverse complement strand
ACAAGCTCCGAAATTGGAAAGAGAACTTTCGAGACAAAGTGATGGAAACTTGCTGTGGGTTGCACAATTTCAGGTTAAACTTTAGACCTTGGCACTATGAAGCCATTTAATCTCTATAATGTCTATTAAATCGAAAACGTCCTCTGATGACCCAATGAGGTGTGGATGAATCTGAGAAAGATGATTTGCAGGCTCAATGTTGCCGATATGCGGATAGGGACTGGATGCGTTAGCAGCGATCGGAGTGACCGGTGGTTAATCGTAACTCAAATGTCCAGTGGTTTTCGCGGGTGAGGTGTAAGAACAGGCGTGGAGCTGAATTATACCACGTCAGGGCGCTTCGGCCTCCTATGACCTGATAGGACTAATTAGTTCTTGTTGCAAAACCTTGTAGTAGACGCATCCCATGCGTCACGGCGGGCATGGGGATGCCCTGGCTACGTTTTGCAACGGAAACTAGCTATTCTTGTTACAAAACCTTGTAGTAGACGCATCCCCATGCGTCTACGGCGGGCATAGGGATGCCCTGGCTACGTTTTGCAACGGAAACTAGTATTCTTGTTACAAAACCTTGTAGTAGACGCATCCCCATGCGTCTACGGCGGGCATAGGGATGCCCTGGCTACGTTTTGCAACGGAAACTAGCCGAGCCCCCTTTATTATCAGTATACTTGATAAACAGGCTCAGGTCCAGTGACAAATGTCACTATTTTTTTCACTCGCCAAAC
This sequence comes from Anaerolineae bacterium, assembly GCA_034409055.1. Lineage (GTDB taxonomy): Bacteria > Chloroflexota > Anaerolineae > 4572-78 > J111 > DAOUMU01. The sequence continues at coordinate 8,682 of DAOUMU010000515.1, read as the reverse complement.
ACCAGCGCGGTGAACGCATAAAGCGTCGGTCGGTCGGTCCAACAATCGTCTGGCTGCCCGGCCTTGAGACACAGGTTTTCCAGAAACTCCTCCCGGTTCCAGCCCTGCTCTACCGGCACCTGGGGCAATAACACCCCTTGCTGTCCGCCTTGGAGGATCATCAGCCCGTGGCGGCCGACCTCGATCTGCTCAATGTCGGTGACGCGGTGTAGTGGCGACAAAATGGAAATTTCGATACTCAGTTCGTCCAGTTCCTCGGCGGTTAAGGGGGGGAAACGCGGGTCGGAGGTGGCGGCAGAGACGGCCATCTCCTGCACGACCTGGTACAGTGGCATATCGGCTCGCATGTGACCAATACAGCCGCGCAGATTCGTCTCAGCCTCGAGGGATTCGTCCTGCTTCCTCAAGGTCACAAAGACCCCGGAGCGTCGGGTCAGGGCCGGGTCGTCGGTCTCGTAGGCGGGGATCTGGTCCGTCTCCAGGTATTCGGCGATGGTGGTGCGGGCCAGCCTGAGCAGTTCTGTCTGCCGGGCTTCGGTCAGGTCGGGTGGCTCGTAGCGCCAGAACATGACCGCACCGTAGCCGACCACCTTCTCCGCGTCGCCGTACGGAGAGTCGGCCGAATTGGCGTAACGCAGGACGGTGATGGTGTCGGCCGCCAGACCCTGGGCGACCTGCATGGCTACCAGGATAGGCCCTTCGCCACAGGCGCAGGTGGCCAGGTTGGGCAGTCCGGCCGCCATCGAGGTGGCGATGGTCGTCCGCACAACCAGGGGGTCACCGGTTTCGATAGCAGCCAGCGTGGTTCCGTCCACCTGTAGGGCATCCTCTTGCCGGGGGTAATGGGACAGATCGGAGGAGGCGATCACCACCGCTCGCCGGCCGGGGAGCACGGCCAGAAGCGCGTCTGCCAATGTGGCGACGGCCCCTTCATCGTTAGCGCCCATCAACACCGGCACGAGGCGGCAACCGGGACAGACTCGTTGGAGGAAAGGTAGTTCGATTTCAATGGGATGCTCCCCTTCATGGGCAGCAGGATCAAAGGTAATCCGGGGATCGGTCGCGACAAGGGCCTCGGCCAGTTCTACGTCTACCGGTACGATTCCCAACGGAGTCTCGAAACCGCCTTCGGTCCAGACGGAGATGGGGGCAGACAGGGGGGTCTGGTGATCGCTGGCGATAACCACAGCCACCTCGTATGGCACGCCCTCCAGTTGCTTGAAGCCGTGGGCCGCCACCAGCCCGGAGTAGACGTAACCGGCGTGAGGCACAACCAGGGCAATCGGCTCTCCATCTACCGGCTTGACCGCCGCCAGGAGAGCGTCCATCATGGTGGTCAATGTTTCAGGGTCATCCGGGTACCAGGTACCGGCAATGGCAGAGGGTCGAATCCGGCCAGGGGACACAGGGGGTGAAGGAGAAGGAGGGGGAATGGTAGGGGCAGTGCCTTGTGCCTGCCCAGCAGTAGGGGCACCATCTTGTGCCTGCCCTGTTGGGGTGGGCAGGGCAGTGGCCGAAATCTCGGCCACTGGCGTGGTCGTCACTGTCGTTTCTGCCGCCGGCATCACCGTCGACACAGCGCAGGCAGAGAGCAAAACGACTAAAGTCGTTACTACGAGCCAAAACGTCAAACGGTAAGGGTCAAGTCTCATACGCTTTCTTCTCCTTCCATAAGCGTTCGGGGGGTAGGTCAGGTAGCATCCTGAGTAGACTGGAGCAGAGCGGAGGTCGTATCGAAGGGATGCTAGCCTGAACGGTTACCTCCTTCCTACTGATCCGGCGGCCCTGGCCGCACCGTTACCGGTTCTCCCTCCGGTTTGTCAGGCCACCAGACGCCGGGGATGGCCTCGCCGCAATGGGCACAGACCCCGCCTTCGAGATGGTACTCCAGCACCGCGAACCCCTGCCGGACGATAACCGCCTGGCCGCAGACAGGACAATATGTATTGTTGCCAGCATGGCCCGGAACATTGCCCATGTAGACAAACCGGACTCCTTCCGCCAGGGCGATCTCCCGGGCCTGCTCCAGTCGCTCCACGGGTGTTGGCGGCAGGTTGGTCAGTTTGTACTGGGGGTGAAAGCGGCTAAAGTGGAGCGGCACGTCCGGACTCAACTCGTGGGCCACCCACCGGGCCAGGGCGCGCAGTTGCTCCAGATTGTCATTCAGGGTGGGGACTACCAGGTTGACCAACTCCAGATGGATGCCGCTTTCGTAAATGGTGCGAATTGCGACCAACACCGGCTCTAACTCGGCCTCACACACCTCCTGGTAGAATGTCTGGTCATACCCTTTCAGATCAATCTTGATGGCATCCACCACCGCGCATAGTTCCTGCAACGGTTCGGGATTGATGAAGCCGGCCGAGATAACCACGTTACGCAGTCCGGCTTCCCGGGCCAGGCGGGCCGTGGCCAGCATGTATTCGTAGAAAATGATCGGTTCGGAGTAGGTATAGGCGATGACCGGTGCTTTGTACCGCAGGGCGTATTGGACCACCGCCTCTGGTGGCAGGTCAATGTTCTCGGTTTCTTCCGGTGGGACCTGGGAGATGGACCAGTTTTGGCAGTAGAGGCAGCGCAGGTTGCAGCCAGCCGTGGCCAGGGAAAAAGCAGGAATGGTAGGCAGGAAATGGTAAAAGGGCTTCTTCTCGATCGGGTCTACGTGGACAGCACAGGGGTTACCGTAGACCATTGAGTACAGCCGGCCGTCCCGGTTTTCCCGCACCCGGCATTCACCCCGTTCGCCGTTGGCGATGATACACCGGTGGGGACAGAGATTGCACTGAACGTAGGTGCCGGTGTGAGGAGTGTGACAGTAGGAGACAGGCAGGGGGTCTTCCTTCTGGCTGTGGCAGGCCGCGCAATTGAGCGATCCTTCGCTGGAAAAGGAGGCATAGTAGCGAGCCTCGACCGACCAGGGAGCGGGTGGTTCGGCGGCAGCCACCTCCGGCTCGTGTCTGGGCGACCACTCCCACCACCGGTTACCGCTCAAGCCGGCCGCCGTGCCTACGCCACAGGCAACCAAGGCCCCACTCCGCAGCAGAAATTGCCGTCGTGTTATGTGCTTCATATCACACCTCCCTAAGCGGTCAGCGGTTAGCGGTTAGCGGTTAGCATCTGGCTTGCTGAAAGCTGAAAGCTGATCGCTAAACGCTGGCTAGTACACGACGGCATAAATCTTTCGGCAGTTATTATCCCACAGGGAGGCTTCGCACTGTCTACTTCTGCTCTAAGGGGATCGACAGATCCCCGTCTGAGGCGCATAAGGCCGGGATCTGGCGATCCCTGGCGAGCGAGAAACTGCCGAAGAATTTACGCCGAGCTGTACTAGAATCCATGTAGACTCTCCAAACGGACCGTGCGCACCAGCCAGGGTACGCCGATGAAAGTAAAAATGACAATCCCGAAGCCGATCACGACCAGCCCGGCCAATCGCCGACCGCGCCACCTACGCAGTGGGCGCAGGTGCAGAATCAAGAGATACCACAGCCAGGTGACCAGGGCCCAACTCTCTTTGGGGTCCCAGCCCCAGTAACGGCCCCAGGCGTTCTGGGCCCAGATAGCCCCGCTCAGGATACTCAGGGTCAGCCAGGGAAAGCCCAGAGCCACGGCCCGTACCATCGTGCGCTCGATCTCCTCGTAGGTAGCAATACCACCCTCTGCCTGGGAACCAGACCCGTTTTGAGCCACGATGGGCCCGGTCTGTTCGTCCTCAGCCGGTGATGTCCGCTGTCTCAACTGCATCAAGCCCAACCCGGCGGCCACGCCGAACGCGCCGTACCCGACCAGGCTGCTCAGTACGTGGATCTGTAACCAGGCCGAGCGTAATGCCGGCAGGAGGGGGGCGATGGTCCGCTCGTCTGGGGGACGGGTGACGGCGTAGGTGGCCACCAGCAGGACCACCCCCAGGACAAAGGCTCCGGTCTGCCGTTGGGGCCAACTGGCCTCCAGCAGGAGATAGATACCGACGATAGCCCAGGCGAAGCAAAGGGCGAACTCGTAGCGGTTCGTCAGCGGCCAATGACCGGCCAACAAGGCCCGCTGAACAAGACCGGCCGTTAACAGACCCCAACCCATGACCGTCGTACCCGTCGCCACCCAGCCCATCCAGCGCCGGTCAAACCACGCCTGCACCCCATAGGTCAGCGTGGCCACCCACAGCAGGACATAGGCCCATCCGATCAGCATCGTCGCCCTCCCCATAGTTCTACGTAATGCCTACCGGCTGGCAACGAACAATTCACTACCCAACACGGGGAGAGAAACCAGGTTTTTTGTCGCCTGAACCAAGCTAACCGTTGCTTGTTGAGCATTCTAGAGCACCAAAAATGCCTTAGCAAGCGAAACAGGTGGTTTCTGATTTCCAACGTCGGGTAATCAAATGAACAAAACAAGCAATACCCGGTACGCAGTATGCAATACGCAGTACGCAGTACGTTGCAGTTAATCCGTAGCCTCCTCTCCGGTCCTTATCGAACGCTCGAGCGCCGCCACCAGCGCCCTGAATTCGCCTCCAAAGTCGCCGGCCCACCGCTCGGCTATGCCGGCCAACTGCAGCATGCCGTCCGGTTCGATACGGGCGTAAATGTGGCCGGGGGGGAAGTTGAAGCTGACGGTCAGGCCCACCAGCAGCAGGAACCCGGCGGCAATGACCAGGCCGTAGCCCGGATCACGCCCGGCCAGCAGGGTGATACGATAGCCGGTCGCTTTTTCACCGTAGCCATTCAGGTAAAACCCAACGCCGTCATAGATCAGCGGCTCGTTGACCCGCACCTTACCGCCCATCACGGCCTGCTCCCCTTCAATGATCGCTACCTCAGCCTGGTAGGTGGCCACGTTCCCATCGGGATAGCGGCTTATGGCGAACCCGTCGTTGCGCACCGCCAGACCACGGCCGGACCCAAGGCCGGCTATTTCACCCGGCTCGATGGTCAACGTCTCTTGCCAACTGTAACCTATACTCAGGCCTGCCCCCAAAAGCAACAGCAGCACCGCCAGGTGGGTGACCAGCGTGGCCAGAGGCGCCAGCCCGTTGCGGTCGCCCCGCAGGTAGACAACGTCCCCTATGGTTTCGGATCGCACCCGGAAGCTCCACCGGGCCAGATGCTCACGCACCAGAGCCGGTAGGGCAGCCGCTGAGGGTCCGGTCAGCCTGGCCGTGTAGGGGGTGGCTTCGAAGGCCAGGTCGGAGCCACGCACAGGCCGGTGAAACGCCCGCCGCCATACAATCCGCCAGCGGTCGAGGGTACAGACCAACGTGGCCACGGCCAGCAAGGCCAGGGAGACCAGGAAGACAGGGGAACGAGACCAGCGAAAAACTCCCATCGTGGCCAACAGGTCCGCCAGTCCCCCGTACCGGCTACGCACGTCCGTCTGCCAACCGGCCAATCGCCCGGCATCGGCTGCCAGCGGCGGCGAAAGCTGCGGAAAGCAAGAACCCAAGGCTATCAACAGGAGAAGGACGAGGATGAGGACAGCGGCTACGTTCAGCCGGGTCAGAAAGTGCCATACTCGTTTGAGAATAGTCTGGGCCATCGAAGATACACCCTGGTATAGTTTGAATAAATAACAAACGCCGCCCGTTTGACCAGGCGGCGTGCTCGTAGAAGTAGGTGTCGTAGTCCCGGTTAACTGCTGTCCTAGCCGGTCCGGGCAATTTTCCTTCATACTTAATATAAAATTGTTGTCCGCCCTAAGTAAGTGACATTCATCCTTATTTTTGGCGACAAACGTCACCAATGGCCGACCGCTGAACACTTCCTTTTTGTTTTTTGAGGCTTTTGGGGGTAAGCTTTCTTGAGATAGAAGCATCATCGATCAAGTCATTGGCCAGGATAGACAGGTATGCCTTCAACTAAGCTGGTGCCCATTGGTCCGGTTCCGGTCGATCTTCTAGCATGGTTGGCGGACCGGCTGGGAGAGGTTTTCAATCGGACGGTGGTCGTCGGCGAGGCGGTGCCGCTGCCAGAGAGGGGATACGCTCCTCGCCGCCGCCAATACCGGGGGGATGCGTTTATCGTCGCCCTGCGCGCGCTGCCCGGCCCGACTGCCGAGCGAGTATTGGGCGTAACCGACGTGGATTGCTACGCCCCCGGTCTTAACTTCATCTTTGGTCAGGCTACGTTAACGGGAGGAGAGGCTTTCATTGCCCTGCCGCGTCTGCGCCAGTCCTTCTACGGCCTGCCCGACGATCCGGTTCTCTTCCGCCAGCGCGTCCTGACCGAGGCAGTCCACGAACTTGGTCACACCTGGGGCCTGACCCACTGCCCCGATCCCCACTGCGTGATGCATTTCTCCAACACCCTGCACGACACCGACGTCAAGGGGAGCGCTTTCTGCACCCGGTGCCAGGGGCGGCTGAGAAAAAGTGGCTCTACGTGGATTTGAGGGATAAAAAGCCAGACCTGACAGGTTTTAACGAAAATTTACCAGATAATACAGGTAAATTGTAGCAAATTAGCAACAAATAGCGACAGATTACTAAACCTGTCAGGTCTTACTCCTCGAATCCGCGTTGAACCGAAAAAGTTAAAAAGGCTGAACAATGAGCACTCACTGCCGCATTGGGACCTCGGGCTGGGTCTATCGTCACTGGCGGGACGTTTTTTATCCCCCCGACCTGCCCCAGTCCCGTTGGTACGATCACTATGCCCAACAGTTTGATACGGTCGAGATCAACTACTCCTTCTACCGCCTGCCCTCGGAGAAGACCTTCGACCGCTGGCAGGCGCAGGCCCCGGCGGGATTTGTCTACGCCCTCAAGGCCAATCGTTTCCTGACCCACGTCAAACGGCTCAAGGACGTAGCCGAGCCGCTGGAGCGGTTTCTCAGCCGCGCCCGGCGGTTGGGTGGCCACCTCGGCCCTATCCTGTGGCAACTGCCGCCGAGATGGCGCGTGGATCCGGCCCGGCTGGAGACCTTCGCCGCGCTCCTGCCAACTGATATGATCCACATCTTTGAGTTCCGCGACTCAGGCTGGTTCGTCCAACCGGTGCAGGAGATTTTGGAGCGGTTCGGCCTGGGTTTCTGTATTTTCGACATGCCGGGCTTAGCCTGTCCGGCCTGGCTCACGAGCGACGTCGTCTACCTGCGCTTCCACGGGGCCGGGCAAATCTATGCGGGGCGGTACGGCTGGGAGGGATTGTCACCCTGGGCCGACCGCATCCGAGGCTGGCTGGCCGAGGGTCGTACCGTTTATGCCTATTTCAACAACGACGCCTTCGGCCACGCCGTCGAGGATGCCCGGGCGTTGCGGAATTTACTGGGCACTTAGGAAGTCACAGGGGCAAGTTAGCAACTTGCCCTACAATTTGACCGGCGACCGCCGACCTAAGACCTCGTTCCGACGCTCCGGCGTTGGAACGCCACCTGGGGACGCTGAGCGTCCGATTTGGGCTACAACGCAGAGCATTGTAGCCAGGTCAAAGATAACCACGGATTAAAGAAATACACGATAAAGAGCCAGCAGACAATCGTGTATTTCCCCATCCGAGGTTATCTCCCCTGGAAAAACGAGCCAAAAGTGTTCAGAATTCAAGTTACCGCTACAGCACTCTTTGGAAATATCAGGATTAGTAGATACCTAACCGCAGCCCGCAGGCCCATCCGCACTTCCTACGGTCGCCGCTACCTATCCGCTAACCGCCCCCCCCGCTCCAACCGCACCGGCGTACCATTGGGTATGCCCCGAAATTGGGTGGCATCTCCCACCACGCGGCCCAGGATATTGACCGGGCTGTAGGCCCGGGGCCGCTCGTCGGTGCTGACCGGCGTGGGACCGAAGAAGATACAAAAGGCATTTCCCACCGGCCAGTAGGCCAACTCGCCCACCTCGACCTCGGCCCGGGCTTCGGGCGACTGTTCGGCGAAAACCGGAATCTCAAAGTAGATCTCGTCGCCCCAGACGTTGGCCCGGCCTTCGATGGGCAGGGCCGCCCAGATTTGCTGGGCCGTGGGGCTGTCGTTCAGTTCGGCCGGGAGGGAAACCTCGCCGGCGGTGATGGTGATGGGGTTCATTTTCAAGCCTCCGTTCTAAATTTTGATAATACCCCTGTTGAGTGTTGGCGGACAGATTCACCACGGAGGCAGTGCGTAGACCTGTGCAGCTCTGCTGCCTCCCTGTGGGACGGAGTTCACGGAGATTTTTTATGGTTTTCTCCGTGTTCTTCGTGTCTCTGTGGTTAAATGAGCCCCGAGCTAAAGCTCAGGGCTAAAAGCTCAAGCAGGCTCAAGCCAGCTTCTTTGTCAGAAAACCGGGCCACCACCAGCCTGCTTTAGCTGGCTTGAGCTATCAGCCTGAATTTTAATTCAAGGCGCTCAGACGGGCATTTCGTTAACAATTCGCCACCTTCGGCAATCCACAATTCACAACTTTATAAGGAGCCGCCCCCGCCCCACCCCACCCGAAACCCGTCGCTCCAGTCACGGCCGTAGGGGTTAAACCTGTCGCGGGCGGCGCACCGCGCCGACGGCGCCCCAAAATAGTCGAAAGCGCCGCCCCGCAGCACGCGGGCGTCAGAAGAGGCAAAGTCTTCCCGGCCATCATCCGGCCGGTAGGGATAGTCCCGATAGAGGCTGCCGGTCCACTCCCAGACGTTACCGGCCATATCCACACAGCCGTAAGGGCTGTCCCCCCACGGCGAATACTGGCCCACCGGCGTCGTACCCCCAGCCCCCCCCTCC
>DAOUMU010000514.1:0-16978 GCA_034409055.1 Anaerolineae bacterium | reverse complement strand
ATTGTCCCAACTCCGTGAAACGTGAAGCGTGAAACGTGATGTTTTTACGCCATAAATCCTCACGTTTCACGTTTTACGCTTCACGCCACCGAAAGTTTTGGGATGATTTAAATTTCGGAACTCCCTTGCGTGTTGCGTGCTGCGTGAAGCGATTTTTACACGCTACGCTTTCCGCTCCCCGCTCTACGCTTAACGTTTTCGGTTGCGGCTTGGTGGCCTTATGTTTTTCGTTCTACTTCTACAAACGGCACAACCAACTCCTCCAATGACAGCCCACCGTGCGATATTTTCGTGGCTCCCTCCACATCGAAAAGTTGATTGCCGGGCAAATAGACCGGGTGAACGTCAGGGGGGAGTGTTTTGAGGGAAAATCGGCGCAGGTTATGGCTCTGGGCGTAATCATCGGCCAGGCTTTCTTTGTCAAAAATGGCCACCCGGCGGGCGTAGCTTTCGATCAGGGCTTTGGGGGGCTTCAGGCCGCTGCCCAGGCCGGCGATGTTGCCATGATCGGCCGTAACAAAGAGCCGGTAGTTGTGATCGAGCAGAAGGTCAAATAGCTCGGCCAGCCGGCCATTTTCCAGGTGGCTGCGCAGCGTATCGTAGTAAACCCGCTTGTCAGCTTTGGCAGGCATATCCTTGACGGCGTGCATCACGTCATCAAAGAGGTTAATCAATACTCCCAGGCGACGATTTTTACTCTCCACGACCATTTGCACCCGATCCAACCCCTGGCCATTGACTTTAACGGCCAGGTGAGCCACCCGGCGCTCCGGGATGTTGTGGTTAACCCAGTAAGCCTGCCAGCGATCTGCATCCTGGCCGGTTGTGTTGATGGTCTCGGCAAAGACGGTGGGCGGACGTCCGGCAAAGAGAGCCTGGCGAGAAATCGGGGTGATGGTGGGGGCCAGAGCGTAGGTGCGATTTTCATAAAAGATCAAATCAGGCTGGACACTGTGCAGATAATCCCTGAGCAGGAACCACTGGTCCAGGGCCAGGCCGTCAAAGCAGAGTAAGGCCAGCCGGGCTTCGGCCTCAACCTTTTGGTCCAGCCAGGGGTTGACGGCCATCAAGCTGATCGGGCCTTTGTTATCCTGGTAGTAAGAAACAGCCCCGTAACGGGCCCGGACAAAGCCCCAGAAATGGGTGTCAATGGTCCGGCGGGCGGCACTTAGCTCACCCTGAACCTGCTGATAATCACTTTGAGGCAGACTGTTGGCTTGATAGACAATCTCGGCCCACTCTGCGGCCAGGTTGAGCCAATCGCGGACGTCAGTCGTAGGCTTAGGGCAACTGACCGTATCCATTGCCTGGAAGCGACCAAGCCGGGCCTTGAGATTGTAGAGGGCCTGCGCCCCCAGTTCCTTGACTCCCTGAGCGTCTCGCGTCCCCTTCCTGGTCGTGGTTAGACCGATGGCCAGCCAGTCATAGCCCGCAGGCAACGAAGGTAGAGCCGGGGCGCGAGGGACGAGGCCCTCGGTGAAAAGGTAGCCCAGGAGAGGGCGAAGTCGGGCGTCGGCGAAATCTATGGAGGCGTGAGGCGTGATACGTGATGCGTGAGGAGGCTGGTCGGCGGTTGTGAGGTTGGCGACATAGGTGGCCCACTGCTCACCTAGCCAGGTGTAAAAGGCCGGGGCGTCGGTGAGGAATTCCGGGCGGAGACCAAATTGGATCACGCCAGGTAGCAGGTTCTGAACCAGATATTCTTCCAGGGCCGGGGGCAGTTCTCTGGCGCTGTAATGCTTATCGATCAGGAACTCGACCCAGCGAGCCGGGTTGCCGGTGGCGGCCGGTTCCAGGTCAAAGACGACTCGCAGAATGAATTCGATGGTTGGCCGTTCACCCCGCAGCAGTTCATTGTGGGCGACCAGTTGTTGGTGGGCCGGGTAGAGGTCGGTGTAATAAACGTTGTCCAACTGGCGCACGGTGATGGCATTGAGGTTCGGGAACAGGTCAGCTACGCTCAGTTCCAGGTATTTGCTCTTCTGGCGCAGGTCGTAGGGGATGTGGCGGGCACCGTTAGTGGTGTGAACCACGACCACCAGATGACGGGCCTCACCCTCGTCCCAGCGGCTGCGATAGGTGCGCTCAAAGGTGTTACGAAAGGTGACTTCGTCGGCCAGTTCCAGGATGTCGTAGTTACTATTCTGGATCTCGGCCAGCAGAGCGTCATCCCGCAGCAGGTTGTCGGGATCAACAACCAACAGCATACGTTCTTTTTTGGGTTTGAAGTGGGCTAAAATGGCTTGTTGCCAGGTAGGTGCCATTGAGTTACCTCGTCTCTGTGGTTAATCGTGTCATACTGTTACGGCTTCGGCAGGGAGTTGAGAATCTGCTGACAAAGTTTGGCCGAAATCCAGATGTCTGGACGGGTGCCAATTTCTTGCAGCAGCAGGTCAAGTTGAGTGTAGGTTAAATGTTGTTCATGATAGGCCTGTACCAGCACCCCTAACGTGCCGCGAACCGGCAGATTCAAACGGCGTGCCTCGGTCCGGGCCAGTTCGTCGTCAAGCAAAACAAGAGGGTTAGACTGAACCTGCGCCAGGGCCAAGACCTCGATTTCACCGACGCCCAGGATAACTGAGGGCTGATAGACAGCAAGAACATCAGCCGGAACATCAACAATAGGCCAGCCTTGCTGCTGCCAAAATAGGCGGGTGACCAGAGCATCAGGCTCACCCCGGGCCATTCCCTGGATAACTACCTCGGTGTAGACAGCGCGGGTTATCTGTACCTGGCCATACACATCGGCCAGCAACTCCAGCCGATTGAGTTTGCCCAGGGCCATGATTGGTCCGGCGTTGCTGATAACATTCATTGGGCGGCTTTCCCCAGTTCTTCGGCCAGCGTTTCCGGGCTAAAGGATGGTTCGATGCCGCGAGCATAGGCCTGTCGGGCTAGCTCACTCTGGGAGATTCCGGCCTGTTGGGCGGCTGCGCTAAAGGAGAGGCCACCGTGCCGATATTGCTCCAGAGCCTGCTCAATCTTTAGTTCGCGCAGGCCACGTTCAAAAATATTAAGCAAAAATGCCTGGCTGGCCGTACTAAGTTCCCGAGCCAGGGTTTCGGGTAGTTGCAGGGTAATCGTTTCAACAGACATGATTTTACCTCCATAGGCGATTACGGGTATTATAGCTTGATAAGGTATGAAACCTAATGCGTAAACATTTCACAAATCACCAAAAGCCTCCACCACCGCCAACCCCACCAGCGCCAAATCCGGCACCAGCGTCCGACGGCGCTCCAGGGCATCCAGATCATCGCAGCGGCGTTGGATTGGCCAAATTAGCCTCTTAGAATCAAGGTCCCCAGGTTTCGCCCACGGTACGAGCCAGAGCCTCCCGAATGATGCGATCATCAAGGCGGAAGCCTACCCCAATCAACGCTTGAACGATTTGAGCGGCTGAGGGGATTAACCCATGCTGTTTAGCCAACAGCACAATAGCCAGGGTTCCTTTGATGGACAATGAGAAACTGCGAGCGCATTTGCGGGCAGCGGCATCATCGAGAATAGCCGTCCACGTTGGCTCAGCTATGGCTAACGATAGCACTGCCGTTTCACCACTGCCCAGGTCCCAGGATAATAGTTCTGGCGGTGGAGGTGGTGTGTCAACAATGGTAAACCGATCGGCAGCCAGAGCTTGACGCGCCTGATCCTGGGGCGGGCCGGCCTGAATTTCTGCGGCCACTGCTCGTGGCACAACAATTTGATCGGCCAGGGACAGCAGCAGATCCTCCCGGCCAATCCGGGCCAGTACGATGAGTGGTGATGCATTTAGAACCCAATGTTCAGCCACCGTTCACCTCTTGGATGACTTCATCGGCTTCATATTGAAATGGTGAAACCCCAAAACTGGCCAGGGCCGTAAGGAACTCCGCTCTGGAGATACCCGCGATTTCAGCAGCTTTGGCCTGGGATACGCGCTGCATCTCGTACCATTTAACAGCCGCCGCCAGGCGCATCTCTTGTACAAAGCCGGGGGGGTCTTGCTTGAGAGCCGATAAAACCCCACGGGGCAAATTTATTGAAACTTGAACCATATCCATAATTACTCTCCGGTGCTATCTTCTCAGTTTAGTATTTTGTTTATAAAACGTAAAGCGTAAGACGTAAAACGTAAAACGTAAGATTCTTGGTTAAGAGCGATTAGTCATTGGGAAGCGGGATGTTTTCCAAAAGATGATTGAGCTTTTCTGATAATTCCGGATCTGGTTGACCGTTAGACGGATGATAAGGGCTGCTTTGCTCACGTAGTCGGTCACCACCACCCCCACCAACTCCAACGCCGTCACCAGGGTCCAACATCGCTCCAGAGCATCCAGATCATCCCGGCGGTGTTAGATTGGCCAAAGAGGCTGGTTAGCTCAATGCCCTGATCCGTTTGGCCGGTATTCAGTTGCACGGTGTCGCCGATGGTGATAATCATCATTTACACAGTGATTCTTTATCTACTTTCCCAAAATCTGTATTTCCATAGGTTTCAAACTCACTGGTATAGTCCGAATCGGACCGTCGGTTACTTCCCCATTGATTCTGTGGACCGCCACGCTCCCTTTAGGAGAGTGCCTGATCGCTCCGGGCTGTTCAGCCTCAGTTTCCCGGTTACTGTACAGAATTTTCCAGGGAGTTGTGTCGGGCGGATTGAGGAAGAAATCAACAATTACGTCCCCTATCCAGTTAGCTTCGGTTTGGGTATTGATCACAATCACAATCTCTGTATCATTCAAGATGCGTGAGAGGGCTGAAACGCCAGGCCGGTAGGGGGAGATACCGAAGTTAATCCCATCGCCGGAAATTTCTCTGAAGTATTGCCGTCCATACCGAAGTGCAGGTTGGCCGGCGTGAACCCCGGAGATGGCCTGTACCGCCTTAAAGAACGGATGGTTTTGGTCAAAGGCATTCGGCTGGCCCCACAAGGCTTCACGAACGTATTTGTCATCATCCCCGGCCCCGTGTAGTCCTTGTTCGGTACCGTAATAAAGACAAGGAATACCCTGGAGTGAAAATAGAAAGCCGACCCCCATAGAAACCTGGTCATCGTATTTATGGGGGTTATTAGGTGAAGCATAGTAGAAACGATGGTGTTGATCGTGATTATCAAGAAAGGTTACAAAATATTTGCTGGCTTCTCCGTGAGAACTCAGATGATTCTTTTGTATTTCCTTTCTATGTTCGAAGATGTGAGCTAGTTCCAGGGGGGTGAAGGTTCGATCTTGGGGCGGTTCGATGCCTTTGATCATACCAGGAATCGAGTAGAAAAGTGGAAAATCTAAGGCTGCGTCAACACCGACCAGATCTTCCGGTTTTGAGGCATGCCGCCCGATGTAGGCGGTAATCCTTTCTTCGTTATCCCATACCTCACCAAATGTGAAAAAGTTTTTCTTACCAATACTAAGGGCAAATTCCCGCATGGCATTCCCAAAAATTCTGGCAAAATCTTCTTTGACGTACTTCAGGGTGTCGATTCTGAAACCATCGACATCAAATTTGGCCATAAGATATTGATACGCCTTAATCAATATATCTCGAACCGGATAATACCCCATATCGTCCTTATACTCTGTCACAAGCTCCTTCAAGGTCTCAAAATCGCCTCCAAGTTCACCGCCTTTTCCTTTCCTGCGGAAATATTTATTTTGGCGTAATTCCCTGGGCCAAACAGCGGCATCCAAAGGACAATCAGCCGGGCCTTCAGTCCAATCAGTTCGGCCTCTCCCGTTTTCATCTCGCCAGTTAATGGGATATACCCCATCTTTTAACCAGTCGGCCTCAGAACCAAGTCCCTGATATGCAAATACATCCCCGGTATGATTGAGGACGACATCAAAGATAACGTACATATCCCTGGCATGGGCCTCATACACAAGGTTTTGCAGTTCCTCTTCAGTCCCAAAACGGGGATCAACGGCCAGCAAGTTTTGAAACCCGTAGCCGTGATAAGTACCGGGTTGCTTGGGACAGTTCTTTATGACAGGCGTCAACCAAATGGCACCAACACCCAGGGCTTTCAAATAATCCAATTTGGTGCGGACTCCCTCAAAAGTACCGCCTTGAAAATCATCATGCCGACCATCCCAAGGTGCGTGCTTTGGGGGAGCGTGTGGATTATTAAACCGATCCAGCATAATGAAATAAATCCATTGGTCTCGCCAGTCGCCCGGAGAGGGAAACGGCAGTTGAATCTCTACTATTTTATTGCCAACAGTTACTTGTTTATAACGTTTTTCCTTTGCCTGGCTAATAATCTCTTGGATCTCAGGACTCCATATCGAGTCTATCATTTTACCTCCTCCCCTTATTGTTATGAACTTTCCGGAAGCTCCAAATTCAGTTACATCAGGCAAGATTTGTCGAATGATGAACTAATTTACCGCGGAAAAGTTGCCATAGCTTCCGGTAAGTTAGACTCAGTACATCCAAATTTGCTCTAGCTGGACTACAGTCCAGCGGCCAAAACGCGGACTGTGGTCCGCTTCGAGCTTGAAAATTGGATCTACTGAGACTAGCCACCTAAAACGGTAATTGCTGTTGTCTCTGCACCTTTGGTGCGACTTATTCCTCCACCTTCGCCTCCGCAATATCGACAAAATCAAACAACTCCAAATTATCCTCCAACAACCGCCTGGGTAATTTTCCACCCACGGTCAAAATATCCTGGAAGCGGCCCTCTCGATATGCCTCGGTGAAGCCGGTGACAAGGGCTTCCTTGCGTACTTCTTTGAGCCGCTGGCCGGCCTGGGCCTGCTTGAGGTAGTCGTTGAAGAGGCGCAGCAGGCGGTGGTGGCGAGCCTGGTCCAACTCGGCCTGTAATTGCGGGTTGGGCCAGTGGTAGCGACCCTGGCGATCCGGTTGGCCGAAGTTTTCTGCCAGGAGTTCGCGCAGGTCGGGGATGAGGTCGTGGGAGGTTTGCAGGGCCTTGAGATAGTCCGGCTGGATCTGGCTGAGGGTGGACGGGTTGCCGTGCAGAAAATGCTTGAGCCACTGGATGGCGCTGCGTTCGTCAAAGACGAAGAGGGGCGGCTGGGGGGCAGTCTCCTGCTCGGCGGCGGCCAGGGCTTGATGGTAGGCTTGCAGGTGGGTCTCGTCGCCGAACCAGTAGCCGTCCTCTTCCACAAAACCCCACCGGGGCAGGGCGCGGTAGAACTGCTCGCCGTTGTAAGCCACCTGGTAGCCGTGCTGGACGTAGTAGGCCAGGTATTTGGAGTAGAGCATCTCTTTGGTCCGCTCGATGTTGGCGGTTTTGGGCAACTGCTCCAGGTGCTGGCGGGCGAATTCCGCTTCCAGATCGCGTCCGGCCTGGGCGGTGAATTGTTGGATAAAACTGTGGCGAGGCTTGTAGGCGTTGATGACCAGATCGTTTTTGACCGCCCCGGCCGCAGTAACCTGCTTGAACGAGCCCTGCTGCTTATCCAGCACCGTGACCTGAGCCACTAAGAAACCGGCCCGGGCCAGTGCCTCCTGAATGGCGTTCCAGACGCTGGCGCGAGAGTTGTGGAAGACAACGGTAATCCAGCGACCCGGCTTGAGGATGCGGTACATTTCGGCGAAAGCCGCGGTCATCATCGAGCGGTAGTCATCTAACGAGTGGCCTTCTTTTTTGCGACGATGAACGACGGCTTCATGATCGGTGTTTGTGGCTACTTTTAGCCAGGACTCCCAGACGATGCTCAAATCTGAATAAATGATGTTGCTGCCAAATGGGGGATCAGTAAAAATATAATCAAATGAGCCATCTGGCACGGCTGGGATATTTGCCGTAGTCTGCAATGTAATCGCTGCTTCATCAACATCTGATAACCCCGGTGCTTTGGCAATCCGCTTTATCTTTCCGGTGAGAGCATACCACGGACTTACTTCCGAAAGCGTTGAACCAACATACAAAGTTCCGCTCAAAATCCGGTTTACTTGAGAAAAGGCGTTCTTTAAATATCGATTGAGCTTTGAAAAACCCATTGTCACCGATTGAAGCCAAAAGAGCAGATGGTTACGGAGGCGCACATCTTCCACTTGTCGAACACGGTTCCACAAAAAGGCAGTCATCCACAAGTTACGTTTGGAAAAAAAGTGATGAATGGCATAAATGCCCAGTGACCGGTAGTCCCGCTCGTACCACAAATCAATATCACGGTCAATGCGGGTGATCGGATACCAGTAAGGTATCTCACTAGCCTCAATTTTCTCAATCACCGCCAAATCGTTCTGATCAGGCCGTTTCTCAAGTTTTTCTTTTGATCCTTTGACCGAGTAATTGATAAGGACAGGTTGCTGCCGGGCACGCTCAAATTCAGCATTTAAGGCACTGTCCCAAACCCTTTCGGTGGCCCGGCTCAGTTCCCGCTTGGTCAAGTTTGCGCTGCAATTTGGGCAAGGAAATTCGTTTTGCACGCGACCGTCTACAACCGCCGTATCCCAAAAGACAATCTCACTCTCGCAGTAGGGGCAGATAAAGACATCGCTCCAAACCGTGTAATTGATACGTCCGGTGCGTCCGTCGGTGTGTTTGGTTTCGTACATCCAGCCACACTCGGTCTCTACTTCCTTCAATATCCGTTTGGCCTCGCGTTCAAAGGCTTGCACATCCACCGGGGTGTTGTAGTTATAGGCAATAAAGGTGGCGGCGGGGGAGAGGTCGCACAAAATGGCCCGCCGGTTCACCATCTGGGCGGCTACGCCGGTCATACCGGTGCCGCAAAAGCCGTCAAAGACGATGTCGCCCGGCTCGGTGTAATGCTCGATGAAGGGGATGATGGCTTTGTAGGGCACCTTGGTGTGGTAGGAGTGGGCGTTGTAGATGGGGTCGTTTTTGCCTTCGCTCACGTCGGCCACGTAGGGTTCGCGGTGGTAGGCGTCGCTGGCTTCGTCGTAGGGGGTGCCCCACTTTTCGATGAACTCGGCCAGGTGGGGGTTGGGGTAGGCGGTGTAGTGGGGC
Organism: Anaerolineae bacterium; assembly: GCA_034409055.1. Classification (GTDB taxonomy): domain Bacteria; phylum Chloroflexota; class Anaerolineae; order 4572-78; family J111; genus DAOUMU01. Next base: position 8,052 of record DAOUMU010000514.1, on the reverse strand, counting down.
GGGTCGCTCAGGGCGTGCAGGTCTTCGTCTTCACCCAGGGGGAAGCCTTCAATGTGGCGGAGTTCGTCTAAGTTGTTACGCATTTATTACTCCTGTGACCGTTTAGGAACTTTGTAAAACGTGAAACGTAAAACGTGAAACGTGAAACGTGAAACGTAAGGGTTGCCCAAGAGGTGGATTTTACGTTTTACGCATTACAGTATTTTACCTGGCAACATTTGCCAGGGAGTTCCGAAATTTAAATCGTCCCAGACACTTTAGGATTGTAGGGCGTAAAACGTAAAACGTGAAGCGTAAATAGTCTTTTCTTACGTTTTACGAATTACGTTTTACGCAGATTGGGATAATTACCCGTACTACCCACAGGGCACAGACGGGCACAGGTATTTTTTCGGAACTGCCTAGGGCGTGTTGACATTTCGGATTATGTCACGCCTGGCGTGAGCGACCACAGGGAGCGAAGAATCTCCTATTTCGCCTTGAATTTGTCCTCGTTGCTGGAGATTCCTCGTCGCTGCGCTCCTCGGAATGACATTTTTGGACAAATGTCAACAGAACCTAGAGCAAATTTGGGTCTACTGAGTCTCAAATAGACCAATAATCACTTGAAAGATGAGGCTTGTGCTGGTATTTGAGTACTAGTAGGGCCTGATGCAACCATATCATACCAAATAATTCACCCCGTTAACAGATACAAAACCCGTACAAAATCAGTACAGTTCTGGTGATGAGGGCCATGAGGCTAGAAACGTTCGGACAAAAATTACGGGAATTTAGAACAAGAAGCGGACTGACCCAGGCCGGACTGGCCAGGCAGTTGCCGGTCAGTGCTGAACTGATCTCCATCTGGGAACGGGCCTATCAGCACCGGGGCCGGCGATGGAAACCGGATCGACCCTCCGTGGTGCGTCTGGTGGAACTGTTCGCCGACCAACTGAGTCCGGAGGAAGCCCAAACCTGGGTTTCATTAGCCGGCTACAAACTGGGTCAGACCGAATTACAAAAACTGTTCCCCACCTATTCAGCCCAGGCTTTGACCGAACTTTCATCACCCGCCGATTTTCAAACCAATCTCGAGCGATTGGCCATGCCGCCAGAGCAGTGTCTCTTTGGGGTCAGCCAAAAGCAGCAGCAACTTCGTCGCATCCTGGAACAGGCAGAAGCGCCCTGGCTGATTGCCATTGACGGCATTGGGGGTATCGGCAAAACTTCGCTGGCCAGTGCCCTGGTCCGTGAGATCATGCCGGCCGGACAGTTTTACGACATCGCCTGGGTCAGTGCCAGGCAAGAAGAATTTCTGCCCGGTGCCGGGCTGCAACAGATAGACCGGCCGGCCCTTGATGTAGATACCTTGACAGACGCTCTGCTTGAACAACTTGACGATCGAGGCCTCCTTTCCCTGTCCGCGGAAGAAAAGGTCGCCGCGCTGACCAATTTACTCAAAGAACATCCTTACTTGATCATCATTGATAACCTGGAGACAGTGGTAGACTACCAGGCTCTCTTGCCTTTGTTGCGCAAGTTGGCCAACCCCAGTAAATTTTTGCTGACCAGTCGCCATAGCCTGTACGCTCATTCAGACGTTTTTTGTCTCAGTTTAAGTGAACTCAACCGGGCGGATACCTTTGCCTTTCTCAGATATGAGGCCGAGGTGCGGGGATTGCCGGAACTGACCGAGGCACCCCAGGCTGCCTTAGCCGATATTTACCAGGTCATCGGGGGCAATCCGTTGGCCCTTAAGCTGGTCGTCGGGCAAATTCGCGTTTTACCCTTACCCCAGGTGCTCGAGAATCTCAAGCAAGCCCGGGGTAAAAAAATAGAGGAAATGTACACTTACATCTATTGGCAAGCCTGGCATGCGCTCACCTCTCCCGGTCAAAAGGTCCTGCTGGTTATGCCGCTGGCCCAGGGGGGGACCATTGATCAATTAACCGCCTTGAGCGAAGTGGCAGGGGATGAGTTAGACCAGGCCCTGGAACAGTTAGTCGGGCTATCCCTGGTTGAAGTTGGCGGCGATATTGAGCAGCGTCGCTACCACATCCACCGGCTGACCGAAGCTTTTCTGCTCACCGAGGTCATTAAGTGGCAGTCGCAGTCTTAACCAACACCCCAAACTACGGCGACTTTTTCCGTCAACGGGTCCTGCTCAATACCCAATACTGGCGGGATTATGTTACGAATCGGGTAACAGATATTGCGGCCCTGGACGGTGAACGCGACCGGATTATCAAAGCGATTTCTTTTGCCCTGGATCTGGAGAACGTTTGGCCGTTCGTCTATGAGTTAATTGTTACTTTCTCGCCATATATGGAAAGGCGCGGTCACTGGGAAACCTGGAACTGGCTGTTAGACCGGGCCATTAAGGTGGCCCAGCAGGTTGAAGATACCTCTGGGGTCATCACCCTATCCGCCCTGTTTGCCCGGCTATTGCAGCGACAGAGCCGGCCTGAGCAAGCTATCACCCATTATCGACGCACCATTCGCCTGGCTCGCCAAACTGAAAATTATTTTGAAACGGCCCGAGGCTGTACCAACCTGGGCTTCTTATATATTGAGCAAGGACACTGGTATCGAGCAGAAGTATTGTGTTGCTATGCTCTGAATATATTTGAGCAGCTTGGCAGTAATCATGGACGGGCTCATACTGAAAATCACCTGGGACTTCTATATACTCGACTAGCTCAGTGGGACAAGGCTCGACAACATCTTGAAAGGGCCTGCGCTTTATGGCAAGCGATGGACGATCATCACGGGTTAATGTATGGGTATATCAACCTGGGCGTACTTTGCATTGAGAGTGGGAACTTCGATCAAGCCCTGCCTGACCTGGAAAAAGCCTTACAGCAGGCCACCCTGACCGGAGAAGAGGCTTACATCGGCAAAATCTACCTCAATATGGGGATTGTCTACCGCCTGCGAGGTGAGCTATCCCAAGCCGAGGCATATGCCCGGCAAGCAGAGAAGATTTTTCGACGATTTTCAAACTTGCGGGAATTAGCCAATGTGTGGAGTAACCTGGGATTGGCCTGTCTAGATCAGGGAAAATGGGCGGAAGCCCGCCAGTATCTAGATGTCTCTCTGGAAGCCCGGCGTAAATTGCACCATCAGTATGATGAAATCAAGAGTTTAATCCATCTGCTTGAGTACGAATTGGCTTTGGGAAACCGGAAAAAAGCAAGGGCACAGTTGCACGAAGTAGAACGTCTCATCGATCCCCATCGTCAGGTTGAGCTATCCCGTCACTTGCAATCACTGCTGGCCAAATATCAGCCCATCCTGGCCGAGGGCTGAACTCAGACCTCCGAGGTTCCTAAAACCCCGGAGGTCTAATTAGACAAAACAACTTAACAACCACCACCGGCACCGCTGGTATCATTACAGGCATGAACCTGCGGCGTCACGGACAGTCCCAGCCAGTCGGCGGCGATTCCAGATGAACCGGCTACGGCAGCCAGCAGGGCCAAGCCTGCGACAATAGCAAAGATCCGTTTCTTCAACATCCCGATGACCTCCTTTCTGAAGAGTTAGGAGGGCCATTGAGATGAGGGCACCCTCGGCCGGACGACCCGGCGGTCGTTCAACCTACTCGCGAGTTATCTGTGGCCCGGTTTAGACACCAATACTCAGGCCAGAGCATCTTGTATTAAAGATCACTCTTAGGATACCAGGGTTTAGTAGAAAAGTCCTTTGTGAAACATGAGGCAATTCTCAGGTATGGCTTAGATTGGCTCTATAATGAGGGGCGTTTCAAATGGGGTGTAGGAGAAGCTGCTAGCTTGTCCCAGGGGCAAGCAACTTGCCCTACAAATGAAAAGAAGGGGGATCGAGATGATGACGAAGCGGTCATGGGCAGTCTATCCGGCCACTTACCGGGCCAGAGAAATGAAGATTCTGGCTAGCTGGATTTCCTCTGGGGAGAGTGGTTCTGTCGTGGGCTTACCCGGGTGTGGTCGATCAAATCTGTTAGGTTTTTTATGCCACCGGCCTGAGGTTTTTCAGGCCTATCTTTTGCCTCAAACCGGTCCGGTCGCCCTCATCCCGGTTGATCTGAACAATCTCCCGGCCAATAATCTGTCTACGCTTTACCGGGTGATCCTTCGTTCGTTTTATCGAGTTTGTGATCAATTCGACCACACCCTACAGCAAACCATTACGACCCTTTACCAGGAAAATCGGATCGAGCGCGACCCTTTTTTGCCTCAAAGTGCGCTACAAGAGTTGCTGGTGCTTTTTCAAGAGCAACAGATGCTAGTTGTGCTGGTGCTCAATCGCTTTGACCGCTTTTGCCAAATGACCACGCCTCATATGGTTAATACCTTGCGGGGCTTGCGAGATGAATTCAAAGATACCCTCTGTTACATTGCCGGTATGACCCAAGAAGTAGCCTATCTACCCGATCCAGCCGTTCTGGGGCAAATGTACGAGTTGTTAGACAATTATACTTGTTGGGTTGGGGCAATGCATGAGAGTGATGCCCGGAATCTGATTACCAGAGCAGTGCATGCCGCGCCTGTACCGCCTTCTGAGACCGATGTGATGACCATGTTAGCCTTGACCGGGAATTATCCGGCTTTGCTTAGAGCGGTCTGCCATTGGTGGCTCAGCACCGGGAATAAACTGGTACATTCTGAATGGGGCTTGGCATTATGGGCAGAGGACAGTATCCAACACCGGCTGAAGAAAATATGGGATGGCTTGACGCAGGAGGAACAATTTGTTCTGTCTGAGTTGGAGAAATTGCAAATTGTCACCATGGAGACATCAGCCGGAAATGGTCGGGAAACTAAAACCACCCTAAAGGATTTTGACGAAATATACCAAAACTTTGCTGAACAGCACCCCGACATCTTAACCCGCCTGGCCGTAAAAGGTATCTGCTGCCGGACAGAAACTGGCTGGCGCATCGCGGCCGATTTGTTGGCAACTTATGTGGCCCATGTCGAGGGGCGAGGCCGGGGTAGGATTTGGCTAGAGAAGAAAACCGGCGAAATCTACCAGGGGCAAACCTTGCTCAAAGATTTGACCGCTTTGGAAAGATCCGTCTTGTCCTTTTTACTCAAACATCCTCGTATTCGGCATACCAAAACGGATTTGATTGTCAACACCTGGCCCGACGAACTCCGCCAACAGGGGGTGACCGATAATAGCCTCTATCAAGTGATTTTAACCCTCCGCAAGGCCATTGAGTCGAACCCAGGCCAGCCCTCTTATCTCATTACCTGGCGCGGAAAGCCGGAGGGGGGCTATCAGTTCTTCCCGGAAGGTCGTCCGGGATAATTTCTTTGGGTAGCCGATTATTATCAAGATGACTCTTTCAGCCCTTTTAAAAACCTGGCGCACCAACCCTAATATCGCCGCGAACATCACTGCCTGGCGCACTTTTCCGGCTCGCCCGGCGCAGACTGCCCCCTTTCCGGCCGATCTTCATCCTGCTCTAGCCACGGCCCTGCACGCTGGTGGTATCCGGTCCCTTTACACCCACCAGGCCACAACCTGGCAGCAGGTGCAGGCCGGACGACATCCGGTCATCGTTACCGGTACGGCCAGCGGCAAAACCCTCTGTTACAACTTGCCCGTTCTCGACCGCTTACTGCGCAACCCTGACGCCCGCGCCCTCTACCTCTTCCCCACCAAAGCTCTGGCCCACGACCAACATGATACCCTGGCCGAATTCATCACGGTTCTAAAAAATGAACTGCCCGCCAATTCACCATTCACCATTCACCATTCACCATTCACCATCGCCACCTACGATGGCGACACCTCACCCTCAGCCCGACCGGCCATTCGGACCCGGGGCCGTCTCATCCTCAGCAATCCTGATATGCTACACACCGCTGTGTTACCTCATCACACCAGGTGGGCTGACTTTTTTCGACATTTGCAATTTGTGATTGTTGACGAGATGCACGTCTACCGGGGCGTATTTGGCTCCCACGTGGCCAATGTTTTGCGCCGCTTGAAACGGGTGGCCCATTTTTATGGGGCCGCGCCCCAATTTATCCTGACCTCGGCCACCATTGCCAATCCGGCCGAACTGGCCGAACGCCTCATCGAAGAGCCGGTGACTTTGGTTGACAATGACGGGGCGGCCAAAGGCGCCAAACATTTTTTGCTTTACAATCCACCCATCGTCAATCCGGAACTGGGGCTGCGCCGTAGCGCTTTGCATGAGAGTGTGCGCCTGGCCCAGGCGTTATGGCAACACGAGATACAAACGATCATCTTTGGACGAACCCGGCGTACAGTCGAGTTGATGCTGACTTATTTACGCGATGAACTGGCTGTCCCCCTTAAATCCCGCCAGGGGCAGAAGGAATCTACTAAATCTCTCCTGTCTGAAAGGGGGGGAGGGGCTGGGGGCCAAATCCGGGCCTACCGCAGCGGCTATCTGCCCCGCCAACGCCGCGAGATCGAACGCGGCCTGCGTGAGGGGAGGGTGCGGACCGTGGTAGCGACCAGTGCCCTGGAACTGGGGATCGACATCGGCGGTATGGGGGCGGCGGTGCTGGCCGGTTATCCGGGCACGATTGCCGGGACGTGGCAGCAGGCCGGACGAGCGGGTCGCCAAAACGAGACCTCGCTGGCGGTGTTGGTCACCTCGGCCGGTCCACTCGACCAGTTTTTGGCCCATCATCCTCACTATTTCTTTGACCGTTCACCGGAGCAGGCCCTGATCAATCCCGACAACCTGCTCATTCTGTGGCAGCATTTGCGCTGTGCCGCCTTTGAGTTACCCTTTCAGATAGGCCAAAATTTTGGCCGGGTTGAGGCGGAGCAGGTGACCGAGTTGCTGCAGGTGCTGCATGCCGGCGGCGACTTACACCAATCCGGCTCTAAATATTTCTGGATGGCCGACCGCTACCCGGCCGAAGCTATCTCGCTGCGGAGTGCATCGCCTGATAAGATCCGGCTTCAGGTTAATGAGGCAGGGGAGGATGGGGTGACCATCGGCGAGGTTGACCTGGTCAGTGCCCCCTGGATGGTCCATCCCCAGGCTATTTACCTGCACGAAGGGCAAACCTATCGGGTCGAAGCGCTGGACTTTGACCAACAAGTGGCCCGGTTGCGCCCAACGGGGATCGATTATTACACCGAACCCCGCTCTGAAACTTCGGTCGAGTTGGTGGCGCAATTAAACCAGGCTCCAATTCAGGGCGGCAGCAAGACTCACGGCGAAATTATGGTCACCACCCAGGTGATTGGTTATCGTATGGTCCAATGGTTTACCCACGAGCGGCTGGGTGACGGCCCGGTTGATTTACCCCCCAGTGAGCTGCACACCACCGGCTACTGGCTGGCCCTGGCCCCGGAGACGGTGGTCCGGCTGCGCGACCAGGGATTGTGGAGCAACGATCCCAACGATTACGGACCCAACTGGCCCAGGCAACGTGATCGCGCCCGCGCCCGGGATGGCTACCGTTGCCAGATGTGCGGTGTTTCGGAGCGGGGACGGGCTCACGATGTCCACCATAAAATCCCGTTTCGGGCCTTCGACTCCTACCAGCAGGCCAATCAGTTAACCAACCTGATCACGCTCTGCCGGCCCTGTCACCGCCGGGCCGAGACAGCCGTACGCATGCGCAGTGGCCTGGCCGGGCTGTCCTTTGTTCTGGGGCACCTGGCCCCCTTGTTTTTGATGTGCGACGTCAACGATGTGGCCGTGCATGCCGACCCCAAGTCGCCTTTAGCGGCCGGACAACCGGCCGTGGTTATCTACGATTTAACGCCGGGTGGCATCGGCTTCAGCGAACGTCTGTTCGAGTTACACGATACGCTGGTGACTCATGCCTATGAACTGGTGACGGCCTGTGGCTGTGAGGATGGTTGTCCCTCCTGCGTCGGCCCGGCCGGGGAGGATGGTCGGGGGGGAAAGCGGGAGACGGAGGCTTTGTTGGAGGCGTTGGTATAGCGGAGAGCGAAGAGCGGGGAGCGGAAAGCGTGAGGCGGGGAGTGGGGAGCGGGGAGAGAAGAGCGAAGAGCGGGGAGAGAAGAGCGAGGAGGGAGGAGCGAGGAGGGGGGAGTGAAAAGTGAGGGGTGAAGAGCGGGGAG
>DAOUMU010000513.1:0-34340 GCA_034409055.1 Anaerolineae bacterium | reverse complement strand
ATGAAAGACCAAAGGCACAGACCCGCCGTTCCAAGTTTCTGGCTCTCGCACCTACTTAACATAAATTCGCCAACAGTATCTTAGCAATTAGTAATTAACAATGGGGAGGGGGGAGGGAAGGATGAAGGATGAACCCTACCGGGGCAGGTGATGAGGGGGGAGGGCAGTGGTGTGGTGGGGGCAGGTTGGGTTGTGGGTGGGGGCAGGGTGTTTTGTCATCATGATAAAAAAGCCACAGTGGCGCAGCTTGCGGCGCTGTTGTGGCTTTTTTAATTTTAATAAGTATAGTCGAAAGTACCTTGGGGCAATTGCCCCAAGAGGGCGGCTGGGGACAAGTCGACCAGAGCGGTCTCAATGACCTTATTTCGCAAATCAACTTGGGGACCGGTTTGGGTGAGGACCCGCAGATAATTACCGGTGAGGCCACTCCACTGCCAGCCGAAACCATGCAGTGCATGACTTTCCCAGAGAACGGGCATAGTGCGGCCAATAAATTTTTGGCGGAAGGTATGTTCTAACCTGGCATTTAAGGCGTGCAGTTGTTGGCTACGTTCCTTAACGAGCTGAGACGGAATTTGACCTTTCATTGTGGCGGCGGCTGTGCCGGCTCGCCTGGAATAGCGGAAGATATGGAGCCTGGCAAAGGCCATTGCCGCCACAAAGGCGATTGATTCGGCAAACTCTGCTTCTGTTTCGCCGGGAAAACCGACGATAACATCGGTAGTAACGGACAGGTCAGGAATGGCGGTCCGGGCTGCCTGGACCAATTGGGAGAATTGGGCCTGGCTGGTGCGACGAGCCATACGCTGCAAGGTAGCCTCGCAACCACTCTGCAACGGCAAATGCAGGTGGGGTAACAGACGCTCATTTTGCCACAACTCAAAAAATTCGGGCTGTAAATCCCACGGCTCTAACGAGGACAGGCGCAAGCGAGGCAAATCAGTTTCGGCCAGGATGACCCGGACCAACTTTTCGAGGCCCTGCGGATCGCCCCAATCATGGCCATAAGAGCCAAGGTGAACTCCACTGAGGACGGCCTCCTGATAGCCCATTTCAACCAGGCGGTTAATTTCAGCCACGACACCAGCGATAGAGCGGCTGCGTCCCGCCCCACGAGCCACGGTCACAAGGCAAAAGGTACAGCGATTATCACAGCCATCCTGGACCTTGACAAAAGCCCGGGTGTGTTCTGGCCGGTTATCCTGGCCCAGGGGGGGAATGGGGGAAATAAACGAGGGTGTGTCAACGGCCGGAATGGGATCTGCGTCGTGGAGTAGACCAGCTTCTGCCAGCAGGTCGGGTAATTTATCCTTCTGGCTATTATCCACAATCATGTCAACGCCCAAGGCTTCGACTGCCTTCGGTTCAAGCTGGGCATAACAGCCGGTCACTACCACCGTTGCCCGCGGGTTGGCCCGGCGCAGTTGCCGGATAACCTGGCGAGATTTGCGGGCGGCAATGTGGGTTACGGTACAGGTGTTGAAAACGTACAGGTCGGCCACCTGGCCTGGTCCAACCAAACGATGCCCGGCGCCGGCAAAGCGCCGGGCCATCTCTTCCACTTCGCTGATATTCAGCCGGCAACCGATTGAGTCAACTCGAATGCGCATAAATTAGAAACTTAATTCACATCCATCTTACTAAAACTCCAATCAGGGCCAACACCGGCATTGGGAATAATCTCTTGCTGATTAGCCCCGGTACCACTCATTTTCCAGATGCCCCAACTACCGGTACGAGCACTCCGGAAGATGATGTCGCCGCTGGGGGTATAAGTAGGCAACGTATCGGGACCAGGAGTCTCTGTCAGGCGCTGCACGTTGGTACCGTCCACATTCATAATGTAAATGTCCACGTTGCCGCCCTCATCGCGACTAAAGGCAATGGTGTTACCATCGGGCGACCAGGCAGGGAATGAATCGGAGGCATTGTTGCTGGTCAACGTATGGCCGGAGTCATCCCGGTTTGAAATCCAGATGCCGGTTTGGCCATCCCGACCGGAGCGGTAAACGATTTTCTGGCTATCAGGTGACCAATCGGCTTGCTCACCGACGATCTCAAAACGGAATTGCTGGGTATCGGCTGTCCCCAAAAAGTAGATACGATAATTACCACCGGGTTTAGCATCAAAAGCGACCATTTTACCGTCTGGAGAAACGTTGGCCCACCGGGCAGTCCCTTGCTTCCAATCGAGGGCCTGAAATAGGGTCAACTGGTCAACCGTAGTTGGCAGCGGTGAAGCATTCATGGCCACAATCCCGTTGCTGATGCCATCAAATACATACTCAACCCCATTCCGAATTTGCCGGTCGACTCCCGCTTCACCGTAGAAAAAGATGGTTGCTCCATCAGGAGTCCACGAAGGACCGGCAGCCCGGTTCGCCAAAAATTGATCATTGTCGCCATTTGTGTCGGCCACATACAGATTATGCTGACCGCCATCCCATTTGGTGTAAACTAATTGGTAAGTACCTCCCCCACTGACACTGGGTTGGGGTGCGACCGTAGCCGTGACAATAGGCGTAGGGGTGGAGGTCGGTGGAATCTCGGTCGCCTGTTCGGTCTCCTCTGCTTCGGCAATTAGCTCGGCTTCTTCCGGTCCTTCAATCGTAAAACTGCCCGTTGCCAGCCGTTCGCCCTCCACATAAATTTCTAATACCCATTCGCCAGAGGGAAGTGGCTCACCGCCATTATTGATAAAATAATCAAATACGCCCGCTTCAGCCCCACTCCAGGCTTCCCTGGGAGCACCGGTCTGGGGACTTCGTAAAATTTCGTCACCATCAAGATACCACACTCGCTCCCAGGTATAATCCGTTGACATGCCACGATACTCAAAGATAGCGTGCACTTCTGTAATACCCTCCTGGAACGAGAGGGCAGGGCTAACAGGTTCATACGTATCTGTAGCCCCCAAGGCAAAAGTAATCGATCCCAATTTGGGCTCAGGCGGACGGGTCGGGGTCATTTCGCTACTGTCAGCCGTTGGGGTTATTTCTTCACCGCTTTCTGCTTCACCTGTCTCAACCTCAGCCTCAGTGTCAGTGGTTACTGCCGGCGTCGGTGTAGGTACAGGGGTTGCGGTGGCCAACGGCGACTCGGGCGACGTTTCTGCCTCCGAGGTTGGGGCTTCCTCCCCCCTGTCCAATAGACCGGCCAGGGGATTATCCTCACTGGTCCAAAAATAGTATGCCCCCCCTCCAATCAACAAAGCAGCACATAACAATATTGCACAACCTACACCGCCAATCATCAGCAAAGGATTCCTTTTAGACTCCTGGGACGACAGTGAAGATTGTTCAGGCGATCCGGCTATACCTGACGCGCCTTTGCTGGAATAAACAGTTTTATCAGGATCACTCATTTGAACCACCCCCAAATGATATACTAAACGCATTCTGAAATTTCCGTAGCTACCGCATCCCTATGCGGCAGCGGTCGGCATAGGGATGCCGACCTACGAAATTTTCGCGTGCGCTTGGGTATAAGACAATTTTCCTATCAAAAGCATATCATTGAGCCTTGCCAGTGTCAAGTTATGTAGGGCGAGTTGTTAACTTGCCGGCAGCACGACTGATGCAGACAAGAAAATCGCTATAGCATCAAGTACAAAGCCTTTATCTTTTTCCGAAACAGTGGTATAATCTAGTTATGTTTAGAAACTGTGTAGTACGATGAGGTCGGCCATGTCAGAAAAATATGTCAACAAGTTAGGTCAAATTGGAGTGATCATCCTGCTGCCACTGCTGCTCTGGTTGAGCTTCTCTGTCCAATGGGCCGGACAAATCCGGGCCCAGGAACCCGAAGCAGAAGAAGCCCCTGGATCAGATAATCTCATCTTTAACGGTAACTTTGAATTTGGCTTCTATCCGGTGCCCGAATTAGGTTTTGAGGCCCGGGATATTGGCCACGTTCCCAACGATTGGAACTGGTTCAGAAGTGAAGCTTACGGTAAATACAACATCTACAACAACGAAGGGCTTGGCCTGGTATGTGCAGATGATATAAAGCTCGAAACTGTGGGTAAGAATTCGCTATCAATCCATATGCAATCAACAGATCAATCGGACGCTCGTTTGGGAATTTATCAAACGGTTAACGTGGTCCCCGGTCAGGAGTATCTGTTTGCCATCAGTGGTACGATTCAGGTTCAATCCGGCGCATCGTCGCCAGATATTAACCATAGAGTTGAACTTGTCTTTGATCACACAGGTGGCAGTAATTGGCGAGCCATTCCCCACGACGAATGGACCCTCTTACCCTGGCGTGAACAAGAGCTGGAGTTCAAAATTACCGGTCCCGATGATCCTGACCTGGCCACCGTCGAGGATTACTACACTGTGGTTAAGGCTAAATCCGATAGAATGACCATCTTTCTCGGCGCCTGGCGCAGATGGGCAAACTGGCGAACAGCTATTTTTACCTTTGATTGTGTTTCCCTGATCCCCCTCAACAAAGTAGACGTGCCCCCTATTGTTCCCCGGCTGAGTGAACTGTCCACCACCTCCGTTGACGACGCCCTGGAGGCCTCCTCTGTCGAGACTCAACCAGAAGCTGCCCCGGCCGCAGAACCGGCCGTCGCTTCAGACACTGACGCTGCTCCGGCGGCCGAACCGGCTATCATCCCGCCCAGCGGTGGTATCCTGGAGACGAAGCGCAATTCGTTATTGATCATCATCGTCTCGGTGATCGTCATCTCCGGCCTATTGGGCGCGGGTATCTGGAACATTCAACGCCGGAAACAACAAGCGGACAGTGAAAAATTCCGGCAGTAGCCCCCATCAATTGTATGAGCCAAAAGAAAAACATTTAAGGAGAGCTTTCAACCTCTCAATATTTTCCTGCTTCTTCCCCGCTCGCAAGAATCTGGCTGCTGCGGTGAAATAGGAGTGGCTCTCTAAAAAATCGAGTTGGTCGATATACCATTCCTCATCTGTTAGGTGTATTCCCTGCGCTGCAAGTTCTAATCTCAAGCGGAGCTCTGCTTCTAAGAAATCCTCTCTACCCAATACATCTAAGTCAGCATCTGCCAGCAACTCGCCCAGCAGGTCTTTGGGGGTTTGAGGCAGCCTGGTAGCCACAATAATGTCGGCAACAACTTGAATCTGAGCTCGATTGTAACCAAAACGGGGCAGTGTTTCAATGGCTATTCTGACACTAACAGCTTCGTGTCCTGAAGCCTGCTCAATAAAGCCAAGATCATGGTATACGGCTGCGGTCTGGAGCAGCAGCAAACTTTCGCCGTGAAGCCCGGTTAAGACAGCCAGCCTGGTGGCTGCCGGTAAAACATCATCCCGGGTATGGGCCAGGTTGTGATAGATCAAATAAGGGGCTAACTCATTTTCTAATCTGCTGAAAGCGTATTGTTTTACGCTTTCAAAATCTGGCCCCATAAATTACTCCAATCGTTTCACCATTCGCTCTATAAGAATGGGGGGCACCCATTTATTCCATTGTTAAACCTACACCACAAATTGTCAAGCCCAGAGCATCGAAGGTAGTGGATTTGGGGGTCGCCGACCAGAAAACGGGGGGTCGGGCCGGTGGCAATGGCCACCTTTCCTCATCCCTGGCCATCGCCTGGCGACGGTCCAGCGGGATATAGCCACCAGTGACTCTATAATGTCGGACCGGTCTTTGGGTAAGATCAACTTCTCAACCACCCCCTACTGGCCAATCATTCAACCAACGCACCTGACCAGGCCAATCGGCGGCTTCTGTTTCTGATAGTAATCGGGGCTCCCCGACGAAATGAACAGAACCCGACAAATTGCCGGGTTCTGGGTTTATTCTCTCTACGGTCTTTAACAAAAACGCTTTTAAGACGGCAGAGGACGTATACGAATGTGTCGGTCGTCAATCACAGAAAAGTGAGCTGGCCAATCGTCGCGTCCGGTTAAAGCAGCGGTAACTTTCTCGGCTGCTTCCTGACTTGAGGCAGCCGTTATCCGCAAAAGAATGATGCCACAAGTGGCCGGCAGCCTCTGCTGGAAGGCCAACTCGCCAAAATCTTTATCGAATGTAATTAGAACCCGATTTTCTGCTACGGCTCGGGCCAAAACCGTGACATCATCAGCGCCGGGTGAGTCGGTCCGTATCCAGGCTACTTCGTAACCGGCGTCACGCAACGCTTCAACCATATCTAACGGCAAGTTCTCATTGGCTAACAATTTCATGGCTATACTCAAGCTGCCTCTAGCAGGTAAACCTTCTCATTACGTAACATGTCACGGGCATAGGCCAGACATGCTTGAATATCCTCTGCTGTTAACCCCGGATAGTTGCGTAAAATCTCGTCATGGGACCAACCCTGAGCTAAAAGATCAAGAATAAAATCAACGGCCAGCCGTGTCCCTTTGATAACGGGTTTGCCCACCAGGATTTTAGGATCAACTATAATTCGTTTTTCCCACATCGGCTATTTCTCCTTTTACCTTTCATCCTTACTCACAATCATACCACAAAAAAGGAGAAGAGTGAAACGAAATGCTTTATTGGCGTAGTCAATTCTTTACAACGACGGGCAAATAAACTTGGATATCATCATCGCCGCCGCCATCATCGTCTCCGGAGAGGTTCTGTTTACCCGGCGTGGGGTCCTGTACCGTCCAATCACCGGCGTCATCTGTGTCGGTGCTCAGCCGGTCACGGCCTATTGTTTGGCCCGAGGCGGCCCACCAGGGAATATCGTTTGTCCAGGTGGTGCCGGGCGGGGGCTCGACGGGAGAGTTGCGCCACCGGACAAAATCTACCCCGCTCCCCCCGGCAGTTAGCAGCGCGGCAGCTCCATCGGAGCCGGCGTAATACCAGATGGACTGGGCCATGTACAGGTCGGTGGCCGTATTCGTTCCGCTCCCCTCGTGCAGTACCACGTAGTCTCCCGGTAGCAGGGTGAAGGTGGGAAAGGTGTAATCCGCGTCAACATTGGCCATGTGATCGTAGGCCAAAAAACGCCAGCCGGTCATATCCACGGCTTGGCTGCCGGCATTGTACAGCTCAATCCAATCGTCGGAAGCATCAGGGGCCAACTCGTTGATGACAATGGGGCCGGGGATGGTGTCTTCAACATAGCTGACCGTAACCGTGTGTTCCTCGTCGGGCATGGTCAGGATGTTGTTGGTCGAGGTGCTGCTGTCGTCGTCCGTGCCGCTCCACCTGGCCACGTACCAGCCGCTACCGGGGTTGGCCACTAAGGCTATTACCGCACCCATCACATATTGGCCGGTCGGACAGCCGGTTGAGTGGGTATTGGAGGGAACCGGGTCGCTGCCGCCCGTCCCGGTATGAGTCAGGGTCAAGGTGTGGCACAGGTTTTGCCCGTGCAGGCTGGCCTGTTGCGCCTGCCAGTCGCTGCCGCTATCGGTGTCGGTGCTCAACTGGTTACGGCCCAAGTTCTGACCATAAGGCGGCGAAGCCGGATCAGGTCCCGTCCAACCGGTGGGCACGGGCGGAATAGCAATTGAGTCGCCCCAGCGCACAAAATCGACGCCGCTGGTGCTGGCGCTGCTGGTTCTCAATTCAACGGCCCCCCCATCGCCAGGGAACCAGTAGACGAATTTGTTTCCCAAATACAGGTCGGCCTCCGAATTGAAGGAGGTCAAGCCATAATCGTGAATCACCACGTAGGCTCCTGGCTGAAGAATGAAGTCGGTGGGGTAACTGGGGAAGGTATAAGTATGGTACGTGTCATAACTGCCATCATAATTGAGAGAGTAGGTCTTGAGCTTCCAGCCCGTCATGTTGATTGGTTCAGAACCGGCATTGTAAAGCTCAATGCTTTCTTCGGTAGCGGGGCCGAGATTCACCTCGTTGATGACAATGTGACCCGTCTCGTAGTTGACGCCGACCGTATGGTTACCGGCGGGCATGGTCAGCGAGTTGGTGGCAGCGGTGCTGGTGTCCTGCCCGGTGCCGATCCAGTTGGCGATCCACCATTTTGAGTCGACCGGGTCGGCGGTCAATTCAACCTGCGTTCCGGGAATATACTGGCTGAAGCCGCAGCCGGGCGAGTTGGTCGGTGACGGCTGGGGATCGATTCCGGCCCCGTAATGCAGCCGGGTCAGGCTGTAACAGGTATTCGTACCCAGGTTGACCGCGCCCTGGCTGGGCGGCTGGATGGTCCAGTCGTCGGCGTGGTCTGTGTCGGTGCTAAACTGGTCCCGGGCCAGGGTCTGGTTGGCCGGAGGCGCAGTGGGGATGTCGCCATGCCAGGTTGTACCGGGCGGGGGATTGACGCCGGAGCCTTGCCAGCGTACAAAATCGACGCCGGCGCCACTGTCGTCCACCAGGGCAGCCGCACCACGAGAATGATAGAAGTCCCAGGAGATGTCCTGATATCCTAAGTAAAGGTCGGTGCTCGTATTGGTCTCATATCCCTCGTGCAGCACCACATAGTGGTCCGGCTGAAGAACGAAACCGCTAAAACTACTATAATAATCCACTTCCCGCACGTTATTGTGGTTATAGGCATAAAAATGCCAGCCGGTCATATCCACGGCCTGGCTGCCGGCGTTGTAAAGCTCAATCCAAACCGGATTCGGACAGTACCCGTCACAGTCGTAATATATTTCGTTGATGACCACGCCGCTCGGGTTGCCGCAGGTGACTGCTTCGGTGAAGGTGTCGGTCCAGGGACCGCCGTTGGAGGCGGTGATATCGACCTTAAAGGTGATGATGTGTCCATCCGGGGTGTCGGAGTCCACCTGAAATTCAAAGTCATCGTTATTGACCGCCGTTCCCCCTCCCCAAATGTGGGGATAGGGGCTGCTGGTGTTGTCGAGCCAGGTGACGTAAGGGTCGGTCGTGCTGATGCTGCCGGTCACGTAGAGGGCGTTGTTGGTATCCTGGTTGCGCAGGGTGACCAACGTCTCGATGCTTTCCCCGCAGTGGATGAGACCGTCGTCGTTGCCAAAGCTCTGGCCGATGTTATCGTCGTCGATGGTGTGGCTATCGTGGACGACCGGACCGGTGGTCGTCTGCATAGCCGTGGTGAATTCCCAAATATCACCAACCCGGTAAGCGCCGTGGTTGTCGTAGGCAATGACGTACCAATAATAGTGAGTACTGTAGCCCAGCAGCCCCGGATCGCACGTTGTGGTGGTGATGTCATCGCAGACGCGCACGGTGGGGAAGCTGGAATTGGCTTCAAGGTAAACGTCGTAAATGACCGTATCGCCGGCATCCGGGTCACCCCCGCTCCAGCTCAGGTCCACGTTTCGGTCCTGGTTGGTGGCCCCGTCGGCCGGTGAAGGCGCAGAGGGTATGTTGGGCGGGCTGTTGCAGCTTACCGTGACATCAAAAGAGTCACTCCAGGGACCACCGGAAGCAGCACTCATGTTCAAATTGAAATGGATGGTGTGTCCATTTGGGGTATTGGAGGCTACCTGAAAGTCGAAGTCATCAGTGTTGGCCCCGATTCCCCCGCCGCTGAGGTCCGGGTAACTGCTGGTCGTGTTATAGAGCCAGGTGACGTAAGAGTCGCCAGTACTGATGGTGGCCGCAACGCCGGTGGCGGTATCGCTGCCCTGGTTGTGGAGGGTGACAAACAGCTCGATGGTTTCCCCGCAGTGCACCACCCCATCGTTGTTACCGCTGCTCTGACCGTTGTTGTCGTCGTCAGCCGTGTAGCTGTGGTAGACCAGCGGGCCGACGTTGGGCGAAACGGTGGTAAAGTGCCAGATGCTACTGGTGGTAGAGGCATTGTGATTATCGGTGGCTACCACTTTCCAGTAATAACTGGTGTTGTAAGCCAGGTTGCCCGGCGGGTCGCAGGCCGTGGCCGAAACGTCGTTGCAAATCAGGCTGGTCGGGTTGCTGTTGTTGGCTTCAAGATAGACATCATAGGTGACCGTATCGCCGGCGTCCGGGTCGCCACCGCTCCAACTGAGAGCGATGGTCACGGCCACGCCGGTGGCATTGTGACCGGGTGAGGGACTGCCGGGCGTGTTGGGCGAATTGTTCGGCTCGCTGGTTGTGCTGAAATGCCAGACACCGGCAGTGGCACTGGCCCCGTGGTTATCGGTGGCAATCACCTTCCAGTAGTAATCGGTGCTGTAAGCCATATTGCCGGGTGGGTCACAGGTCGTGCCGGCGGTATCGTTGCAGATGAGGGTGGTGGGATTGCTATTATTGGCCTCGAAGTAGACATCATAGGTGACCGTATCGCCAACGTCCGGGTCGCCCCCGGCCCAGCCCAAAATGGCATCTATCGCCACCCCGGTGGCATTGTGGATGGGAATAGGATTGTAGGGGGTATTAGGCGGATTGTTGGGCGAACTGCCCGTGGTAAAGTGCCACACACTGCCGGTGGCACTGTCGTTATGGTTATCCGTGGCCACCACTTTCCAGTAGTAATCGGTGCTGTAGGATAGACTGCCAAGTGGATCGCAGGTCGTGGTTGAAATATCGTTGCAGATGAGAGTGGTGGGATTGCTGTTGTTGGCTTCAAGATAGACGTCATAAGTGACCGTATCGCCCGCGTCCGGGTCGCCACCGGCCCAGCTTAGATTAGTACTGATCGACACGCCGGTGGCATGATGGGCCGGCAGGGGGTTGTTAGGCGTATACGGTGGGTTGTTGGCCGTGGTGAAATGCCAGACGCTGCCGGTGGTGGAGGCATTGTGATTGTCGGTAGCAACCACTTTCCAATAATAATCGGTGTTGTAGGATAGATTGCCGGGCGGGTCGCAGGTCGTGGTCGAAATGTCGTTGCAGATCAAGGTCGTCGGGTTGCTGTTGTTGGCCTCGAAGTAGACATCATAGGTGACCGTATCGCCCGCGTCCGGGTCGCCGCCATTCCAACTGAGATTGGTGGTTACGGCCACCCCGGCGGCATTGTGCCCAGGGGTGGGGGTATTAGGCGTATTGGGCGCGTGATTACAGGTTACGGAAAGGTCGAAAGAGTCAGACCAGGGGCCACCCTGGCTAGCCGTTATATTCAGGTTGAGGTGAATGACGTGTCCATCGGGCGTATTAGAGGCCACTTGCATCTCGAAGTCATCAAGATTAGCCCCGACCTGGCTGCCTTCAAGGTCGGCATAACTGCTGCCGGTGTTGAGGGGCCAGGTCACGTAGGCGTCGCTGGTGCTGAGGGTGGCATTGATCCCGGTGGCCGGGTCGCTGCCCTGGTTGCGAAGATTGACAAACAACTCAATGGTTTCCCCACAGTTGACTAGGCCATCGCCATTACCACTGCTGTTACCACTACTGTCGTCGTCAATGGTGTGGCTGTCGTAGACCAACGGGCCGATCATGGGCCGAATGTAGACCGAGTCGGCCCCGGAATGACTCCAGGTAGCGCCCCAACTCTGGCTACTGGCTTCGACCGTAAAGTTCTTGTCGCCACTGGTGAGACCGCGCACTTGCCAGGTGGCGGTGGCCTGGCCGCCGGGTTGGACGGCGCCGAGCAGTTGGGGATTGCTACCGGAGACAAGCTCGACACCCGAGGGCAGGTTGAGGGTGGCCACCGTGCTCAGAGCCGGCAAGCCCCCACTGTTGTTGACATTGAAGTGGACCGTAAAGGTCTGGCCCTTGTCGACCGCGTTTGGATTGGAGGCATCGGCTTGTACGGACAGAGCGGGAGGGGCGACCGGTTGGATGTTGTTGGTCGAGACGCCGATAAACGCCTCGCTGCCGGTCACGTCCCAGCCAAAGACACGCAGCACATAATTGTAATCGTCCGGAGCAATCCCGTCGCCGTCTATCTTATCATAGGTGGGGTTAGTGGTGGTGGCGCTGGCCACCTCAGCCCCGTTATCCAGGCGGTAGAGATAGAGGTCCAGGTCATTGCTGCCGGAACTCCAGCGGCAGGTGACACTCTGCCAGTCAAAAGAGAGCACCTGGCCGGTTACACCGGGGTAGGTGGCCGTGGGATATTGGGGTGTCACTTTGAAATAACGATTGGCCTGGTGGGTAATGGTACCGGTGAAAACGGCGTTGGTGGGCTTGACCAGGCCGGCTCCGGTCAGGTTGTCGATCTTGGCATCTCCGTCCAGGTCCTGAGCCGTATCGATGATGGTTCCCCGCAGTTCTTGCTGGTTGAGCAGCCAGGAACCGTCCAAACGTTTGCCGGCCGCTTCCAGCAGCAGGGCCATCGCTCCGGCCACGTGAGGGGCGGCCTGGCTGGTGCCTGAGAGATTCTTATAGTTACTGACCGATGCGGATTCGATCTTTTCCCCTGGAGCCATGATCTCCGGCTTGATGCGGTGGTAGCCCATTTGGAAATCATAAGCCGTTGGGCCCTGGGAGCTAAAAGCGCTCCGTTCGTTGACCGGGGTCGCTGGCGGGATCGTATCGGTTGAACCGTCCTTGACCGAACCAACGGCCAGCGCCTGCCGGGCCGTGGCCGGCACCATGACCGTATCCACCGGATTGGGGCTGGTAAAGCTGGCATCGCCGATATCAATGGCCACATGATAATCCTGGGGACCGTCAGGGACGTCGCCGTAAGCGGCCACAACCCGAACCCACCAGACGGCGTCGGTCCCGTAGGTCTGTATCTGCTGCTCGACCTGGGCCTGGGAAAATTCAACCTTCTCGTAATAGATGTCAGGGTGGTAAGGTGTTTCTCCGCCGGGCTGAGTGGTTTGGCTCTGCACGACAGTACCATCAGGAGCCAGCAGTTCAAGGTCCAGGTCGTTATTGCCGTAGTCCCACCAGAGCGTAATCCGCAGGCCCTCTTCGGCGCTGCCAACGTTCAGGCTGTGCCAGTACCGATTAACCCCGCCTGGCGTGGGATGCCCTTCAGCCGTGCCGGTGTCGTGACGTTCGGCCTCATTTCCGGCCGATACAACCACCGGAATACCATACTGGGTAATCACGTTGTCTACGGCTGTATCCACAATACTGCTGCCGTCTCGGGGATACTGCCACAGGGGCGCACCAAGGCTGGCATTGATCACATCCGCCCCCTGGTTAGCGGCCCACTCGATGGCGGCAATAACATCGCTCCACAAGGCCGAACCGGTCAAGTCCTCATCTTTATCAAACACGGCATCTAACAGGAGCGCATCCGGGGCGACACCGGTCTGAGTCCAGTTGGCGGCGATGATACCGGCCACGTGGGTGGCATGGTCATTGTCGTCTTTGTTGTAGCGTTCGGCCACCACCCGGCCTTCGTACTCGGGGTGATCATCCTGCAGGCCCCTATCTACGACGGCGACCTTCACCCCCTGTCCGGTAACGCCCAGGGTGTGAATGGTGTTAGCTCCTATCTGGGGCACACTTTCTTGCAACTGCTCTTTTACCGGTGCGTCAGGCCAGAGGTAACGCACAAAGGGAAGTTGGGCCACAGCGGCCAGTTGAGCCGGGGTCAAGTCAACGGCGACGGCATCAATGATTTCAAAAACGTGGCGGACTCGCTTGACCCGTGAAGAAATAGCGGCTATCTGGTCCGCATCGGGGGAAGCGGTGAGCTCAACGATAGCCGAGAGGGTCTGCTGGTTGGCCGCTGCCTGTAAGGTCATGGTGCTACTTGTGCCCAGGGCTGTCGGAGCGCCGGCCGAATTGGCCCGGGCCAGTTCGGCCACGACTTGGCCCTTCACCTGAGCATCGTCCAAAACGGCCCAATAGGCCTGACTGTGCACCACTCCATCAATCTTGGCCAGCTCATCAACGCTCAGCGTATCTAATCGGACGATGTTGGTCCATTCACTGGCCATCGCCCCCATCACCCCCTTGGACAGACGCACTTCGGGGCTGGTCATCTCTTGGCTGGTCCGATCAGGTCCGTGGGCAGGATGCTGGGTAAAATCGGTGATATCTGGCTTTGGACCCTGGGAATGAACGATTAGGGCAGGTTGAACCAGAAGTATCAGGCTCACGACGACAATAGCTGAAGCTACGACAATCCTTCTCATTTTATCTCTCCTCAACTGGCTCTATAGTTTCTCAGAAAAAGATTTTGGATCCAGGGTCGGAGTCGAGGCTTCAGCCGGTCAGAGTCGGGCCAAAACCGGCTAAAGCCTCGACTCCGCTCAAAAACATTGTCTGAATGTCTATAGCAGCTTGTCAGAAAAGTAGGCGGCGGCATCCCTATGCCATCCCCGCAGAGGCATGGGGATGCCTCTGCTACTTCTCCGACAGAGGCATAGGGAGTCTCTGCTACTTCTCCGACAGTAGGGGCGGCATCCCTATGCCGTCCCCGCAGAGGCATGGAGATGTCTCTGCTACCTTCTCCGACAGAAAGAAAAAAGGGAGGACAGGAAATTACTCCCGTCCTCCCTTTTGGTTGAAGCAAATAGTGATCGCCTGGTGCTCAGTGCGAAACGCAGGTGAAGATATCCCTCTACCCCGTTGATAGGGATACGTGAACTACGGAGTTTCGCCCCGAAAACTATACTAAGCGCACGCTAAAATTTCCATTTTACGAACGAAACTATTTAGCCCGACATACTACATATTGAAGCTTGCAAGCAATTATGCCGATATATCGTGTAATTCAAGAGCTTCTCGGAAATGGCAAGTGGAAATTTCAGTATGCGTCTGGTATAGCTTAAACCAGATGGGTGCGTTTCAAATGATTTAAGACACGCTGGGCGTGGACCACAGTCCACGCTATAAACCGCTGGACTGCGACCAAAGGAAGTCCAGCGGGAGCATTTCTAAAGTAACTGAAACACACCTAAATCAGTTGGTCAAAGTACGTACATTACTCTCCACTACTATCTTAGCACAAAAACAAGATGTCTGTCAAGGATTTTACAAACGGGCCTGATCAGATAGCGTTGTCATTGGAGCAGAGCTATGATATTATAATGTCAGCCAAAACTCTCCCCCGCCGCCTGGATGGGATGAGGGTGATAGAGCTTTCCAATCGGGGCGAAACCCCCGGGTTTTTAAGGAGAAGCACGGATGAACTGGCAATCCCTACTTTACCTGATCTCCTATCTGGTTTCAATGATTACATCTATGGGAATTAGTATCTATGCCTGGCGTCGTCGTAGGACAATTGGAGCGTTTCCCTTTGCTCTGGTCGCGCTGACTCAGGCTGTATGGACTTTGGGCTACGTATTTGAGCTGGCCAGCCCCAGCCTGGAAGCCAAGATTTTTTGGGATAACCTCCAGTGGGTGGGGGCGTTTGTTTGGCCAATGGTGTTTTTAGCCTTTGCCCTCCAATACACAGGGCGTAAACTGGTGCATCCAAAGCGTACCTGGGGGCTGCTGGCCAGTACACCGATCATTGCCTTGCTGCTAATTTTTACCAACGATCTCCATGGCTTGATCTGGCCTACCGCCTGGCTTGTCCCCGGCGAACCCTTCCCGGCCCTGGTCTATGATTTTTCTCTCTTCGTTTGGGGGATGGTTATTTACGCTTACGGGCTGGTTCTGTCAGGTCTCTTCATCCTCATCGGTCATTTCATCCGGGTCCAGCCGCTTTACCGGGCCCAAATCGGTGTAATTCTTACCGGCACCCTCATTCCCCTGGTGGGGACGGTGTTGACTCTGATGGGAATGGTGCCCACTCTCCATCGAGATATAACCCCGTTCACTTTCGCCCTCAGTAACCTGATCGTAGCCTGGGGGTTGTTTCGTTACCGGCTCTTCGATATCGTGCCGGTGGCACGTGACACGATCATCGAGAGCATGAGGGATGCTGTAATCGTGCTGGACGCCCAAAGTCGCCTGGTTGACCTCAACCCTGCCGCCCAGGAGGTCATTGGTTACCCGGCTTCAGCAGTCATCGGACAGCCGGCCGCCCAGGTGTTAGCGAATTGGCCCAATTTGGTTGAGTACTGTCAAGGTATAGAAGAGGCACACCCGGAGATTGTCGTGGGGGCAGGACAGGACGAACGTTACTTTGCCGCCAGTCTCTCGTCTTTGCGTGACCGGCATAACCGGTTCGCAGGATGCCTGATTACTTTGCGCGACATCACCAAGCGCAAGCGGACGGAGGAAGCGCTACGGCAAGCCGAAGAGCGAGTGCGAACCTTCATCGAAAGCGTAGACGATATGGTCTACTTCCAAGGCCTTGATGGCACGCTTTCAATGCTCAACGCAGCCAACGCCAAAATCACTGGCTACAGCCTCGAGGAATTTGCGGCTAATCCGCAGTTGTGGCGAGACACTGTCCATCCTGATGATTTGAAGATAACCGAAAAATTCTTTGCTGATTATCCCAATGGTATACCCTCATTCGAAGTAGAATATCGTTTACGCATGAAAAGTGGTGAGTGGCGATGGATTCAATCACGGATGGTGGGGGTCAAAGATGCTTCTGGACGTTACGTTGGCTATAACTGCATTGATCGTGATATCACTGAACACAAGCAGGTAGAGGAGGCACTGCGGGAGAGCGAAGAGCGGTATCGCTCACTGTTCGAGGGAGCCGAGGATCACATCTTTGTCGTGGATCAGGAGTTTCGGTACGTGACGGTGAATCCGAGTGCCTTGAAAGCAGGTAGCTTCACGCTGGCAGACGTTGTGGGCAAAGGACCGCGCGAACTCTTTCCTCAGGACGCGGAGTTTTACATCTCAAAGTACCACCACGCGTTCGAAACCGGGGACCCTGTCCGGTTCGAGCGGGAGTTGAGGCTGCCAGATGGTTCTCATTATTTTTCTGTGACTTTGAGTCCGATCAAAGACGCACAGGGAGGTGTGACAGCATTGACGGGTATTAGCCAGGACATCACCGAGCGTAAGCGGGCAGAGGCGATTCAGGAGGAACGCTTGCAGTTCGAAGCGCTGCTTTCTGAACTCTCAGCCACTTTTGTCAATCTGCCTGTCAGCGATGTTGATGAAGAAATCGAGCGTTGGCTGCGGCGTATTACCGAGTTCTTGGGAGTTGATCGGAGTTCTCTCATACAATTCTCAGAAGGCCAGGAACTCATGATAACTTACACTCACACCCTCCCTGGGATTCCCTCACCACGTGACTTGAACTTGAGTGAGCAGTTCCCTCAGTATACTGAACCCTTGCATCAGGGAAAAGCCATTGTGCTGGAACGGCTACCAGACGTTTTGCCCCCCAATGTTACCGAGGTCCAACAGTACGGTTTGCATAAACTTCCCAAATCCCACCTGGCTATTCCCCTAAAGGTGGGCGGCATCATGGTATGGGGAGCGATAGCATTATCAACTTACCAGGCTGAGCGGACCTGGTCAGACGATCTAGCGCAGTGGCTGCGTCTCGTTGGCGAGGTCTTGGCCAACGCCCTGGTGCGCCAGCGCACGGAAATGGCCTTGAACCGCTATGCCGGACGGCTGCTGGCGCTACATGAGCTGGAACAAGCTATTTTGGCCGCCGAGTCGCCAGAGGCCATTGCCCGTACTGGGCTGGACTGTCTGCGGGGGCTAGTGCCTTGCATGCGGACCCACGTCCTAGAGATTGCCCCTAACACCGGTATAGCCACGCTTCTGGCTGCCCAGGCCAACGGAATCTATGAGGAACCTGCTGGACCAGAGATTCGCCTTCCGACTTCAAGCCTTGACGAGTTAAAGCAGGGCCACGTTCAGATACTAACCGACACTATGCCATTTCCGCCGGACTCTGTGGCGTATTCGATGATGATGGAAGCCGGTGGGCAGACCTGGGCAATCGTGCCCCTCTTAACCCAAAAACAACTCATTGGCATCCTAAACCTGGAAATTGCTGAACCAGATGCCCTGACGGCAGAGGATCTGGAAGTTATCCAGGAAGTGGCCGATTCCCTATCTGTGGCCCTACGCCAGGCCCGGTTGTACGCGCAAACCCAGGAAGACGCGCGTATTAAAGCGGACTTACTCAGAGAGGTCAACCACCGTGTAGGCAACAACCTGATGGCTATCATCGGCTTAATGCAGGCCGAAAGCCACTATGCGCCACCAGAGAGCCACGCTGTGATTGAAGCCACCTTGGAGCGTCTCATTCAGCGGGTCGAGGGGTTGGCCGAGGTGCATCGTATGCTTTCCCGGTCCCAATGGGCCCCCGTTCACCTGAATGATCTGACCGACCAGATTGTCCAGGTGACCCTGAATGCCCTGCCCCCTGACCAGACGATTGAGGTGGACATCACCCCCTCACCGGTCACAGTATCCCCCCGCCAAGCCGGGAACCTGGCCCTCATCATCAACGAACTGACCACCAACACCGTCAAATATGCGATGGCCGGGCGGGCTACCGGCTACATCGCCGTGCACATTAGCGCTGAAAACGGCATGATCCGGTTTGAGTATCAGGATGACGGCCCGGGCTACCCGGACGCGGTGTTGTGCCTGGAAGAACACGACGTGGGATTGTACCTGATCCAGCAACTCACCCGAAGTTTACGCGGCACGCTCACACTTAGTAACGATAATGGGGCTGTTACCGCCATTACCTTTAAAACTACTGAGGAGAGGAAGGAACCAATGAGTTGAGCAGGGAGAAATGAAAGATCCGCTAATCCTTTCGAGACACTTCTACCCCCTTGGGATCATACAGAACAGCCGGGTCTGGCTCAGAATTACTCCATATATTTCGGCTAAAGCCACAGTTATAGCCCCCCTGGTCGGCATCTTTGGCCAGGGCCCAAATTCTTAATGTTTCACCTGACTGGATGGTCCTCCCTAAATCACACGCCTGTGACCCGTTCTCTGAGACCAAGCTCCAACCAGCCAGGTCTACCGGCTCACGCCCCGTGTTTTGAATGTCTACGTATTCATCACGGACATTGACAGCGGTAATAATGATGCTGTCCCTGACAACGGGCTCATCACCCCAAATGCCAACACCGGCCGCCTGGGCCTCTCGCTGCACGGCCAAGAATCGATCAACATATTTCACATCGGGGGGGAACGTGGCCACCCGGGCCAACCCCCGCCTTATTAACTCTTCATTGACCATCAAATCACCCACGTAGACGTAGCGTAACAATCGACCGTAGCGGTCGTTATCACTGACGTCCTTTTCCAGCCTGATCACCTTGTTTTCAACCAATTCCCGGTTGGCCTCAAATGCCTCTGGACCGAATGGTTCCACCCCCTTCGTGGGATGTTTCGTCTCCGGTGTATCGACCAGAATGTAACGTACCCGATACTCGACGCCGTCTATCAATACGTCAATAGTATCGCCGTCTACAACCTTGACCACTGGCGCTTCTTGAAAGTCGATCTCAGGGAATGGCGTAGGATCCTGCCCCTCTTCTCCCCCACAAGCCAATATTGCCAACAGAATAGCAAATAACGGTATCCAAAATCGACTGTTCATCATTTATCTCCTGATTTTTCTGCTGATTTGATTTGCGTATGAACAGTATAACACAAACAGAACAAATATTCTAGTTCAGCAGTCGCTTGACTACACGTATTGAAAAACTATTTTAGTTATGTTATGATAGTCATGAGTTCAAGTTACTAACATTATGTCCACTTAATCAGTAGTAGACTCAAGGAGGCTGTCTCATGATTAAGCCAACGCCCCAAACCAGTAAGTTGCTGACCACCCTTGTCTTAACCCTTTTTATCCTGTCAGCCTTTGTCATCTCCGGTTTTACGGTGGCCAGCTTTAACGCCCAAACCGACCAGGAACTTCCCCCCAACCAGGGACCGGTCGTGCATCAGATCCGTCATCTATCGGGGGATACTGCTCCTGGGGTCCCCAACAAAGAGGGCGGCGTTCAACCAGCCCTACCCGACTCCGGCTCGGACGAGCCAGCCACGCCAGAACCGGCCCAACCCTCATTTAAACTGACTAACGTGATCAAAAATGGGGATTTTGAAAAGAATCCCAGAAGCAGTGTCGCCACCTATTGGGAGCCTTACCACAATGGGGGGGCTGTCTATGGCTGGTACGCCGAGAGATGGGTAGAGGCCGTCCACAGCGGCAAACATGCCCAGTTGATGGAAATTCATCAGGTGGACACTTACCAACCGGATCGGATCATTGCCATTTATCAGACTGTAGAGGTCGTGCCTAACGCTAATTATAACCTGACTATCCACGCCCTGATGCGGAGTGATGCTCCGCCTGAACTGAGAAACCAGGGTGAATATGCCATGCAGTGGGGCATTGATTATCAAGGGAGAGGCAAACACTATAACGTCCAAACCTGGTATACTATGCCCTTGACCGAGCAATTACGGATCGGGTCAGGCGGCCCGCCGGCCGATGCCCAACATCTTTTCTACCAGCGTGTCACCCGCACCATTTTCACCACGGATACCAACAAAATTACCCTGTTCATTCGGGGGGTAAAAATAGAGCCAACCGGCACCGAATTAGACTTCAATGTCGATGATGTTTCGCTGATTGGCCCCTACTTCCCACCCCCGCCTGTGCCTGTCGAGCAGATAACACCCACCGCGACAATTAGCGTCCCTACTACGGTCACACCTACAGCCACCCCTGTTACAGAAGCGACCGCTACCCCGGCCAGCGACGAACAACCGGCTACCCCGACCAGCGAAGAGAGTAGCCTGCCCGACGCTGGGGCCATACTGCCTAGAAATATCTCTGCCGGCGCATTGACTCTTGGGGGTTTGGTGCTGATTGTGCTTGGCGTGGGTGCGGCCAATGGTTTATTGAAAAACCCCAAAAACGCAAAAAAAATTGGACAAAAATGAGATTTTGAACTAAGATTCCCTTTCTGTATGCATCAGTTGTAAAAATGGAGGAATATTTTGGCTAACATCAAGTCATCTATCAAACGCGCCCGTCAAAACGAGAAGCGACGCGCTCATAACCACTATTACAAAACCACGGCTCGGACTTATATCAAGCGGGCGCAGGCTCAAATTGCCGCCAATGAATTAGAAGAGGCTCAGGCAACTGTCCGCCTGGCCACCAAGGCCCTGGATAAGGCCGCCCAGAAGGGGATTATTCATCGCAATAACGCGGCCCGTCGCAAATCACGCCTGACGAAAGCCTTGCACAAAGCGATGAGTGCCACTGCTTAAATTTTGTCCACGTGCTTAACTTCAGAGGCTCAGTACATCCAAATTTGCTCTAGCTGGACCACAGTCCAGCGGCCAAAACGCGGACTGTGGTCCGCTCCGAGCTTGAAAATTGGATCTACTGAGGCTCAAAAGTGGCCCGGTGACCTTAAAACCAGGCCATTTTTGTATTTTTCCGTTCACTCCTCCCAAAATGGGGGCAGGATGTCGCCGACCGCTTCCGTCTTTTCCTGGCCAATCACTTTGAACTGACGCGCTCCAGGGGGTGTCGTATGGGTCGCCAGTCCTGGGGGGATATAGGAGCGACCAGTCCCATCGATGCCCTGCCCATTGACCACCACAATCGGCGGGTAGTGACCTGAGGTTGTTTGACCAAGTTGCGCTTCGATTTGCTTCTCTCGCTGGCGCAGCACCCAAACCAAAATCACGCTGGTCGGGATCGAGGCCAACATACCACAGATAATGCCAATAATCACGGCCATCGCATCCGGGCTCATCCGTGTACCCACCACTACCGCCAGGGTTATAGAAAAAGCAATACCCGCCACAAACAAAAATTTTCTCATAACTCACCCCCTATTTTATCAGTCGCAGTTGATGGCCAAACATCAGGCCCAGACCGCGCCGGTTCGACTTGGGTTTAGTAGGTGGTTCGGCTGGCCGGGTGTTGATGACCGCCCGTCCATCCGTACCGGTGGCCGCCAGGGACGTGTCCTGCGTTGTTGTTAGCCAACTTCGGCTATGGCGACCACCGGCATTCATGCGGCCAATCATCTGCTTGATTTCTGCCTCACTGATGTAAGCCGCCTGAAAACGGGTCACATGTCCCTTGGCCACCAGCAGAAAGTCCCCCCGGCCCAGCAGTTTCTCGGCTCCGGTGCCGGCAATACCGGCCGCAATTTTGGCATCGTCGGCGCTGGCTACGCTGCCGACCAGCCGCACCGGGAAGTTACTGCGGGTCAAACTGCCGATACTGGCCACCAACGGTTTCTGGGTACAGGCCACCAGATGCAACCCAGCGCTCCGGCCCCGTTGCGTCAGGCGGGTCATCAGCCGGTCCATGGCTTTGCCTCCCTGCTCCATCAGGTCGGCCACCTCGTCAATGAAAATCACCACCCGTGGCTCACAAATATTTTCCCGGTCGCGCCGGACCATCTCTTCGACCATCTCCCCCAGCAGAAAGACAGCCTGGTGCACATCGCGTACGGCCGGACGCAGCAGGTGCGGCAAACTGCTACTCCCGCCGTCGAAAGCCACAAAAGGATCAAAGCCATTCCCCTTGGGGTCAATAAAAATCATCTGAATCTCGCCCAAGCGATTATACATAGCCAATGACAGGGCGATACTCCGGGCCAGGGCCGTCTTCCCGGAGCCGGTGGTACCGGCAATCAGGACGTGAGCCACCTCCGGGGAGGGCAACCGCAGCAATAGGGGTATACCGGTCTCGTCCAGCCCTAAAATGGCCGTTTGCTTGGGTACTTCCGGCAGACGCTGGCACAGATCCATGAGGCGCACCACCTGCCCGTCCTCGCGGGGCACATCCACCTGCACGGCTGCCCCTTGCCGAGAGACCCG
Source organism: Anaerolineae bacterium (assembly GCA_034409055.1). GTDB lineage: Bacteria > Chloroflexota > Anaerolineae > 4572-78 > J111 > DAOUMU01. Next base: position 11,918 of record DAOUMU010000513.1, on the reverse strand, counting down.
CACCCGCTGCGCGTCCAAACGCAGGGCCATCTCTTCTGATAGGGCGATGATCCGGGCCACCCTGGTCGAGAGGTCAGGCAAAACCCGATAGCTCACCCAGCGGGGGGTGACCACGCCCCCGGTCACCCGGCCAGGCACCCGATGGCTGGCCAACACCAGTTCAATCTGGTCGGCCTGATACTCCAACACGTGGCGCATATAGGTTTCTTGGTCCAGATTCTCCCAATGGACCGGATAGGTGGCCGGTTGCAACATAGCCTGATACCTCTCACTCAACGTCACTTCGCTCAATTTTGGCGTTGGCTCAGCAACACCTAAATTTATGTCGGACAAGATGCTATCTTTCCGGTAGGGTTGGGACAAGTTGACAACCTGTCCGACAAAATAGAACATATGTTCTAGTACGTCCTCTATTATACCAGAACATATGTTCTAGTGTCAAGTTTTGGCGGTGAGTATAAAGGTACTGGACTCCATTTCGGTAGGGGGTTGCTTTTTTGGGGAAGCGGGCCTAAACTGACTAAAATCACTCAAAAAGGAATCAATTTATGAGTGGCAATCGTGTCAAGCTTGACCTGGTCAAACTCATTCAACAAGCTGTGCCCCAACTGCCTGACGAGGAAGACCGGGCGCTTTTATCGCGCTGGTTGGCGCAGCAGGCGGGGCAGGAACGGATTGTCGAGATTGACCTGGAGGCGGTCCAACCTGAGCCGGGTGAGGATGAATTTTGTTTGCGGTGCGGCTACCAAACCATCGTCGTCAAAGGGGATCAAGCCTACTGCCGCACTTGCGGCTTCAGTTGGGTTGTTAAAGAATGAGTGTTGCGTGTTGGGTGGATAAATTACGCCATACGCAACACGCAACACGTTTTCTGGACAGCTACGTGACCAATTAAAAGCGTGTCCCCCTTACAAATCAACCTCATGGTGCCCGGTGATGAGAGCCACCTTGTTGTTATCGTTGAGCTTGCGTAACTCGTTCATAAACTCCTGGGGATCGGCCCGCCGCATTAATTCAATGCCGTAGACCAACTCCGTCAACGTTCCCGCCTGCACGGTTTCTACGGCGATCAGATTGGAGCGGGTCAGATACCGGGCGAAGATATTGTCGAACAAGCGCTCATAAGGCATATCTCCCGGCAGCCGGATTTTCAGAATCTGTTCTCGTACATCCCTGGCAAACATGTTCAGGGTTGACATACCCCACAAGATAAAGGATATAATCAGGGTGGAGATGACCGCCAGCAGATAAAAGCGGGTACCACAGGCCATGCCGATGGCCATAGCAAAAAAGATATAGCCCACGTCGCGGGTATCTTTGACCGCGTTACGGAAGCGAATGATCGACAAGGCCCCCACCAGCGAGAAGGCCCGAGCAATGTTCGAGCCGATCACCAGCATGATGATGGCCACAATCATGCTCATCATAATCAAGGTATGGACATAGGACTGGGTGTAGGACACCCCCTTGTAAGTAATTTGGTAGACCCTGGCAATCACCAGCGCCAGCAAAAAACTCAAGATCGTGGTGAAGACAATATCCCCCACGCTAAACACATCGGTGGAGTCTTGCAAGCTCGAGAACAAACCGGTTAAGTCCATCTCTTCCTTTCCTCAATATGTAATTTGTTGTCTCTGTAATAAGACTTTGCCTTGCTCCAAGGCGGTGCAATATTTACTGATCCGGCGCAGGGTACAACGATACCGGCCAATCAGCTCTGTCAGCCAGTACGGCACCCGATAATTGACCTTGATTTCCATAACGCACCACTCCGGGGGCAGGAAAAAATGATTTTCTACCCGCCCCTGGGAGAGCAAGGTCAGATCATGCACCCGATATTTCAGGTTGGTATCAAAGGTCACCCGTAAACCGGGTTCGTATTCACTGCCGTCGAAGGCTAAGCGGCTATAGGTAACCACACAAGCTGGCTGTAATTGTAGGGTACGGTTCAGGTACTGGATTTCCCCGATCACGGCCCGGTCGGTTTCAGACACCTCTACTGGAACCTCCTGGCCGACTCCGCACAAGGCCGTTCCGGTCGAATAGGGGAGCACCACTCTTTTCTTTTGCAGGGCCTTGTTAATCCGCTGCTTGATTTCGATAAAGCAAGGCGTCTCTGGAGTGACCGCTTGTTCACCATAAACCCGAATACGAACCTTGCGTCTGAACCGGTGTCCCTCAATCTTATCCCAATAGGCTTTGTAATCAACCGTATCATAATACAGGCTGGTGATGGTGTAGCATCCCCGCTCATCACCCATCGTGTCGAGCGCCATGTAATCCCCTAACAGTTCGACCATTTGCTGGTACTGGGCTCTATTCAGCAGGTATTTCAATTCATAGCGACTATAGGCTTTAATTCTCACGCCGGCTGACTCCAGCCATTGGCTCATCCGCGCCGGGTGAACCATGCAAATTAACACTGGCTCGCCAATTCTTGGGGTCGTTCGGGTCTCCATCCAGAACAACGAACACCAACGAGTCCCCCCGCCCATCCGGGCTGATTGGCCAGCCATTTTCGTCATCATATTTAACCGATACGATCACATTACCCCTGGCATCTTTCAGGGTAATTTGCTCTCCTTTATTTGAGAGTTGCCTATCATAGACACCATTGATGCTAACGTCCGGGTATCTTTCGGCAAAGGCAGCTCGATTGCGGACCAACACCACAAACTCACCAGGTGCTAGAGGCGGTGTCCCCGGTGGAAAAGTAAAAAGAATACCCTCAAAAAACATATTCGACAGATACACCTGGTCACGGCCGGTATTCTTCAACTCGATAAATTCATAATCACCCCCGCCAATGGGGTTGTACATAATCTCCGTCAGGCGGAGCCTCTTATCCTCCCCCACGACCCTGAAGGTGACCTCGTTTAGGGCACTCCAGGAGGCCTGTCCTGAGCTTGACGAACGGAGTTGTCCGGCGGCCGTAGCAGGGAGTGTGGCAGGACCATCCGCCAACACCCGGGCTTTAATGGTGGTGGTGCCGGTTAACAGCAGGGGAGCATTGTAGACCAGCGCACTCGGAGCAATCGCCCCGCTGACCGGTATGCGAGGATCAGAGCCATCGGTGGTGTAGTAAATAATACCGGTGGGAGCGATCATGGTCAGCTTGAACCCGGTGGTAACCAACCCGCCCTGTTGGTTGAAGGTAGGCGGGTCAAGCTCAGGATAGTAGCCAAGGTCACGGGCCAGCCCAATCAACCTGGCCCCATTACCTTCCATCTGGGCCAGGACGTTGTCTCGTGCTTTCAACCAATCATCACGCGTAATCGGCCGCTCGTATCTGGCATCACCCCACCGGGCCGATTCACCGACAATCGCCCGCTCGATCAAGCTATTAATTGCCAGCCAACGGGCCTGGGCGTTCGCGTCGGTCAGGGCCCCCTCATGAAACAGGTGCCTGAACAGCCGATCGGCCAGTCTCATTTTGAAATCGGCATTTTCGATTAAGGCTTCAAAGAGGATTTTGATGGTATTGGGATTCCCGGCCAGGTCCTCTTTGCCCAGATGAATCTTGGCCCCGTCTATCCAGCACTCTTCCCCATCCCAGACAAAATATCTGGCCTGTCCCGAGGGGTTTTGCAGACCGGCATACCAGTTGTTTTCAGGCCAGTCCCTGGTGCCGGCGTACCAATTTAAGATCAGATAGTCGATGAACTGGTCAATATCGAGGTAGGGTTTAATGGCCGCGTATTTTTCAGAGTCGGCCAAGCCGCCATCGCTAGCCAGTTTGAGCAACGTCTTAAACCGGCCGCTGGAGCCACTGACTCCGCCTCTGTGATTGGCGATATACCAACCTTCCGGTTCCCCCCCGAGGTAGGAGGCGGTAAACCGGGCGTCCGGCCTTTCGACCAGATTGTATAGCCCCCAATACAGACCGTTAAGGTAGAGATGGACAAAGATACCGTGAGCCCCAAGACCCGACATGGCAATCTGAGAAGCGCGCAACCACTCATCGCGGGTATAAGTGGTTAAGGCATGGCCACTCACATCTGGATGACCGGCATAGCTTCTATCGGCGCCCCCCCGCAGCACAATTGTATCGAACGTTTCGACCGGAGAATCAGGAAAGAGGGGATACTCAAGCCGGGTTGGCCCATATTCGTCCCGAAAGAAAAGCCGAAAGGAGTGTTTAGGCATAAATTCCCACCGTCCTGCACCGCCCTGGATTCTAATACCGGCATTGATTTGAAATCCCTTTTTGCTCGGGTCAGTATCAATCAGCTCAACAGAGACCGGGCGCTCCCAGGCTCTGCCTCGCTCTCGCGGGTTGGCATAGAGGTAAAAATTCTGCACATCGGTAACAATCGACATAGTCGGGATCGACTTGAGGTCATCCTTGATGGTCTGGCGGTAACGCGGATCGTTGACAATCTCCGGATCCAGCTCATAATCAGCAACGACCTGAGCACCCTTTTTATACCCGGCAAAATCTATGGGGTGAGTGCCCCAGGTTGGCGGAAAACCGGCCGGGTTGGGAGGTTGATGCACCACCTCATCCAGAAAAATGTAGCTATGGGTATCCACCCGCGAGGGCAGGAAATCTGTCTTGAAAGCGACCGCCCGCAGCAAGGTGGTGGTATTGATCGTAATTGGCCCGGTATAGGTCAAGCCCGTGGTTTCGGTTGGTTCCCGGCCATCGGTGGTGTAATGGATGGTTGCCCCCGGTGTGTCAGTGGTCAACTCAACCGTAAAGGGGGAATCGTAAAACCCTCTGGAGATACTAAACTGTACGGGTGAAACAATACCGACCCAGTGGGCTGTTTCCTCGTTAGCCTCACCCGGTGTCGGATTGGCCAGGTAGCCGTAAACCATCTCCTCTCCATACCGGCCATAGGCGATATCCCTCAACTGCTCAGGATAAGGCGCTGAAACCGTGTCCATAAATTTACCCTGGATGATGCTGTACAGTCCAAGAAATTCACCCTGCCGACCGAGCTTAAAATTGGTGTGTAGTTCCGAGCTGGGTTCGGTCGATTGGCGGTCTTTGCCGGAAGCAAACACAACCAGATAGGCCTGGCTGGCCAGAGTCATATTCGGAAAGGACCATTTTTCCGGCTGGTTAGGGTCGTCAGTCAGTGACCAGCCAGACAGATTGACCGCCTGATCGCTGCGATTGTAGATTTCAATCCAATCCGAATAATCACCATCTTGGTCGGTCAGTCCGGTTCGGTTTACGGCCACGAACTCATTAATAATCAAAGCGCTGGTAGATTCTTGAGAAAATACCGGGAAAATTTGTGAAGCCCCGACCAGGAAACAGACCAAAATGGTTCCCCAGAAAAATATTCTTTCAACCCTGTTGACACTCATAGGCAGTTAGAACTACAAGGTACAGAATTTACAGCGATTCGTCAAAATCGTCGGCAAACGTTTCGTCTTGCGTAGCCTCTTCATCTTCAGACCCGTCAAAAGTTTCAGCCAAGATGGCCAGTGCTCGCTCGACCAGTGGTTCCGGTACCAGCACTTTGGCCGAGCCGAGTGGCCCAACGGTCAAGCCCAGCACGGTTCCCATCGCTTCCTGCTGGACAACAGCCGGGATGTCTTCACTTTCCAGTCGTCCCTTGATGATGATCGCTTCGCCGGGGTTGAGATTGGCCCCCACCACCACCCAGCGTGTTGGCTGATCATCAGCCGGGGTGGTCTCTGAAGCCATTTCCCGGTCGTTCTCCGTCTGGCCAAACCAGGGTAACGTATTGCCTACAGCATCGCCCATCATCAGCCTCCTACTTGCTCTCTCTGATTTTTCGACCTGTACAGTATTGCCCAGGTTGCAATTTTTGAACAGCTTATGATTATACCACTTTGGCCGCTTACCATTAAACTGATGACCGCAATTTTGTTTAATCATCTAATCTCATTATAATTACAGGTTGTGAGGTATCCCCTCCAAAAGGTAACTACCTGGCCACATTCGAGCAGGGGTCTGGCAAACTGGGGATTGGTTATTGGTAATTGGAGGTTAGGCAAAATTACCAATTTCTAATTACCAACACCTGCAGTGCGAAGACCTGTGCAGCTCTGCTGCCTCCCTGTGGGACTGCACGCAGGCGCAAGTGTCTTCAATGATAGGGTATGGCTGAGTAGTTACGTGATCATGTTGAATAGGAGTTTAACTTGACGGTAGCCTTTCAAATCATTCAAATTATTATTTCGATAACCATCATTATCCTGGCTTTATTGCAAACCAAGGGGTCTGGTCTGGGAAGTATTTTTGGTGGTGACGGGGGCATTTACCGCACCCGGCGTGGAGTCGAAAAAACATTGTATCAAGCCACCATCGCCCTGGCCGTGATTTTCTTCATTATTTCTTTGATTTCTGTAACGCTTGCTCGCTAAGCATCGAAGTGAGACTTTATGCTGATGAGGTGCTTTGATTAACCAAGGGGTTGCAAGCATGAATCAGCAACGGAGTTTGGCATCGAAAAAATGCACAACAGATTAAGTCTGTTGTGTTTTTTAATTAAAAATGGGACGTTTCATTTCGGTTGTAGGGCAAGTTGCTAACTTGCCCCTGGGATACAACTCACTGAAACCCACTCAATTGAAAAAGGATGATTTCTTTGGGACGTCATATTCGCTGGCAAGCCGTCATTACCTTAACTGGCATTGCTATGACGATGGCCTTTTTGGGTTTTCTGGCCTTCTCACGGACCACCGTTACCGTGCCCGACGTCGGTGGTACGTATACCGAAGGATTGGCCGGAATTCCCCAATTTATTAATCCGCTCCTGGCCCATTATAACCAAGTTGATCAAGATTTAACGGTCCTTATTTTTAATGGCTTAACTCGTTCCGACGGCACCGGCAACCTGGAACCAGACCTGGCCAAAAGTTGGACCGTGAGCGATGATGGCCTGGCTTATATATTTAAGCTGCGACAAGATGTACGTTGGCAGGACGGCCAGCCCTTCACCGCCGATGACGTACTCTTCACCATCGACTTGATGCAAGACCCCGACTTTCCGGGCGTGCCTTATCTTGGCAATTTATGGCAAACTGTCATCGCCGAAAAACTGGATGATTACACCATCCGCTTTAGATTACCCGAACCCTTTCCGGCTTTTGCCGACTTTACCACCATTGGTATTCTACCGGAACACCGATTAAAAGATATGCCCGCCCGTGATTTGTTGAGCCATCCGTTTAATTTTAAACCGGTGGGGACGGGTCCTTTTATGCTGGACGAGATAAACGCCGAATTTGCCCGCCTGTCGGTCAATCCCTTCTACACCGGCCCCAAACCCCGCCTGGCTCATCTGGAGTTCCGCTTTTATCGCAGCTACCAGGAAACAATCGCGGCCTACCAGGCCGGAGAAGTACAGGGCATCAGTGATATCCCGCCCCAGGCTATGCCTATGGTCCAGGATATCGAGTCACTCAATCTTTACACCGCTCGCCTGTCGGGCTATGAAATCATTTATCTCAATTTGCAAGCTCCAGAGCGAGCGCCTTTCTTCCAAGAAGTCGAGGTGCGGCAAGCCCTGGTCCATGCCCTGGATCGGCAAGCCATCATTGACCAGGCCCTGCACGGCCAGGGCCTGGTCGCCACCGGTCCGATCCGCCCCTGGAGTTGGGCCTATAACCCCCAACAACCGGTAGTTGAATTTGACCTGGTCCAGGCCAACGCCCTGTTGGCTGAGGCCGGTTGGGTCGACAGTGACGGTGATGGCCTCCGTGATAAAGAAGGGCGTTCCCTGGCCTTCGATTTACTCACCAGCGACGATCCGGCCCGGATTAAAGTGGCTGAAGCAGTCAGCCAACAATGGCAACAAGTGGGTATATCAGCCACGGTGGAAGTGGTGGGAGCCGGACTGGGTGAGCGCCTGGTCCAACACGATTTCCAGGCTGCCCTGGCCGAGGTATTAGTCACCGGCGATCCTGACCCCTACCCCCTCTGGCATCTAAGCCAAATTGAAGGGGGGCAAAACTATGCCGGTTGGCGCAACGACGAAGCTTCCATGCTCTTGGAGTCGGCCCGCATGGTTACAGACAAGGGCACTCGGAACGATTTCTACTTTGAATTCCAACGCATCTTTGCCGAGGAAGCACCTTCAATTGTCCTCTTTTATCCGGTTTACACCTACGGTGTTAGCCAGGAAGTCTTTGAGGTCCAATTGGCGCCTATGACCAATCCCAGCGACCGTTTCCGCACCTTGCCCAACTGGTATATGCTGACCCGGCGAGTCATTTATAGCGAAGCTCAGTTTCAGGAAGTAAACCAATAAAAACTTAACGAATGACGAAGTCTCACTCCCTGCTCAAAGAAGCTCGCCGGCGAGCCTTAGAAGTGCTACATCGTTGCGTTACCCCTCACGGTTTTCGAGCTTCAGCCCTGCCTGCCGGTTATCCTCAGGTTTGGACTCGAGACAGCATCATCACCTTTCTGGGCGCGGCCACCACCGATGACGCAGCGTTGATCGCCACCGGGCGGGCTTCACTGGACACAATGCGCACCTACCAATCCCGGCACGGCTTGATTCAGCTCAACGTCAACCCGGATACCGGCTACGTGAGTACCGAAAATGCCGGAGCTCTGGATGCCAATCTGTGGTATATTTTAGGGCATTATCTTCACTTTCAGTTGACCGGCGACACCGGCTTCTTACGGCAACATTGGCCTAACCTCGACCAGGCCCTGATCTGGCTGGAATATCAGGACATGAATGAGTGTGGCCTGCTAGAGGTGCCGGAAGCCGGTAATTGGATGGATCTGCTGGCAGTTCGCTACAACATTCTGTATGACAATGTCCTGTATTACGCCGCCGTGTTGGCCCACCAGGAACTGTCCAAACATTTGCCGGAGGGGGTCGATTATCGCCAACCGGCGGTAGACGCGGCCGGCATCCACGAGCGTCTGAATCTACTCATGTGGATAGACCGCTGTTGGGTCGCCGCTCATTTTGCCGAGCACCTGGAAAAACTCAAAGCCATTCGCCTGGAATGGTTTATGCTCTATCACAACCTGGGCACCATCTCCAGCCGCCCTTTCTACTTGCCCTGGGTGGCCTTTCGTGAATACGGTGACTGGTGCGACAGCCTGGGCAACCTGCTGGCTATCCTGACCGGTGTGGCCGACCGTCATCGCTCCGAACACATTCTACGTTACATGCATCAAGTCGGGATGGCTGAACCCTACCCCACCAAAGCCATTCACCCCCCCATTTATCCCGGCGAAAGTAACTGGCGGGAGTATTATCGTAGCCGCAACCTGAACTTACCCCACCAATACCATAACGGCGGCATCTGGCCTATGATTGGCGGTTTTCATATAGCGGCCCTGGTGCGCCACCGGTGGCTGAAAGAGGCTGAACGCTTGCTGGTATCTCTGGCCGAAGCCAACCGCCAGGGCATGACCGACGATTGGGAATTCAATGAATGGATGCACGGCGAGAGTGGCCACTCTATGGGCTTTGCCCAACAAGCCTGGTCGGCAGCGATGTTCCTGTATGCCGATCACGCCGTCCACACCGACCAGTTACCCCTTTTTGATGAACTCCTGGCGGCCAAGCCGGCCCCTGCTGTCGCCGCCGAGGTCGATGACATCATCGAACGCCCCGATGGCGGGCCGGAATGAGACTTGCTGGAAGGCCAGGTGATTACTTGCAAGTACTAGCGGCGTGAGGTAGAATTGAATATGAGTTTTACCGTCAGCATAAAAGGTTTTATTGATTGACTTGCGTACCTTTCAGGGTACAATCGTTTACAATAAACTTCCAGCAGTCGCCAATCTGCTACTCTTTTCCAACGAGGTCTTCTTAAATGAGTAAACCTTTCAACTACGGTGGTCAGGCGGTCATCGAAGGGGTGATGATGCGGGGACGAAAACATATGGCCGTGGCCGTGCGCGACCCCGAGGGCGAAATCGTTGTCCATACCGAGCCGCTCAATCCCCGAATTTATTCAAGCTTCATCAACAAGGTTCCCTTCTTGCGCGGCTTTACCCTATTATGGGACGCCCTGGTATTAGGCATGCGCACCTTGATGTTTTCGGTGGATGTGGCCCTGGGTGATGAGGAAGAAGTGGAATTTTCCGGGCCGGTGGCCTGGGGGACGATTGCTTTTTCTTTAACGGTGGCCATCGCTATTTTCTTTGTCGGGCCGCTGGTGCTGATTAACCTGATTGAACGGCTGGTCATCAGTCTGCCCCTCTTAGGGCAACATATTATTGAGGGCATCGTGCGCCTGGCTCTTTTTGTGGGCTACGTATGGACCATCGGCTTTATCGGTGATATCAAACGGGTCTTTGCTTACCACGGCGCAGAGCACAAGGCCATCAACGCTTACGAGCAAGGTGTAGAACTCACTCCTGAAAAAGTGGCCCAATGTAGTATTGTTCACCCGCGTTGTGGTACGGCCTTTCTGCTGATTGTCATGGTTATCTCGATTTTTGTGTTTGCTCTGGTGGGTGATCCGGTCCTTTGGCTCAAAATCGTCTCGCGGATTGTGCTTATTCCGGTCATCGCCGGCATTGCTTATGAATTTCTAAAATTTAGTGCCGCCCACCAGCAGAATCCGATTATCCGGGTCTTGATCGCGCCTGGCCTGGCCTTACAAAAGATGACCACGCGTGAACCCAATTTAAGTATGCTGGAAGTATCTATTACGGCCCTGAAGCGATTATTGGTTGAAGAAAAACTGGCAGCAGAAGTCAGCCCGACCGGAACGGATGAAGCCTTAACCGCCCCCGGTTCGGCCAGCCTGCAGAGGCAATTTGGCTTGGATTGAGAATCTCAGTGGATCCAAATTTGAGGAGCACCCAGAGGGCATAAACCAGCACGCCCACGTGCGGCACGCTTCGCAGTCGGCACGTAGGCGTGCCTCATATTATGCCCTGTGGGTACTCCGCAAAAATTGGATCTACTTCTACACTTCTTATGGAACTTAAGAAAATAATCGGGGAATAGATGGCCAGGCATGGGGATGTCCGGCCTACCCCAATTAATTTTTTAACCTTCATTTGTGCTGAAACTTAGCACCAACTCAATGCTGAGGAGGGATTTAGAATCATGGCCAGACTCATATCCACGACTGATAAGCTACGTGCCCAAACGTTAAATCGGACCGGGTTGGAACATTATGAACGCTGGGAAATGGAGAGTGCCATTACCCTGTTTCAGGAAGCCACCCGCCTGGATAACACTGAGCCGGAGTACCATCTCAACCTGGCCCGGGCCCAGGTGCGTATGGGCGATTATGAATTGATGCTGCAAGCGCTCGGTAATTACCTCCACACCGAGCGAGATCAGGCGCTTATCAGCCGTTTTGAGTCCCTCTTTAGCAATGCCCTGGACGAGATCGAAAGCCGTCTGACGACCATTATGCCCCAACAGGGAGTTGGACTGGAAATCGTCGGCGCGGCTATTCAGATGTGGGTCGAATATCGAGTAACAATTGGCAAACGCCATCTTGATTTACGACATCCCGAAGAATGGGCCGCCGCCCTGGATTACACGGTGCGCAAAGTCAATTTTACAGAAGCGCCTATTGAAGACATTGCCGAGTGGTATGGCACGAACGAGTCTATTATTCGTAGCAATCATACTGATTTAGTTGAAATACTGGACGTTATGCCCTGCGATTACCGCTATTTTCGCGGTGAGGAAAATCCACTGGACAAGTTGGTAGAGGCGGCTATGATGTTGGAAGATTTAGAAAAACGCTTCCGGTCGACGTAAAGGAAGCAAACAACCAAAACCGAATAGCTCCAAAATTAGGGGGGAGCCACGTATGGACCCATACGCTGGCGTCAGCCCAATGAAACACCAGCCAAAATAAAAATCATTGTAACTACTCAGGCACTAAATAGTGGATTCTAAAAGGTGCATTAACACAATATATAGTGTCTATATTGACATAAAGCGTGAATCCATTTGGCAAGATCTAGTTTTTGCTGATATCGAGAGCTACTG
>DAOUMU010000512.1:0-3594 GCA_034409055.1 Anaerolineae bacterium | reverse complement strand
AGAGGTAAGACTTAATTCTTTCCTATTTCTTTAGAAATTTCGGTGCTTTCGGCCTAAAATCTTGTCTTTTTGCCTTGTTGCCCTATTTATTACCCTGTTCTTACCATCTTTTGCGATTTGTGCCCGGACAGCATTCCCATCCTGCTAATGCTTTAGGTCTCAACAGACTGTAAAAACTCCTCGACGATATCCGGCAGATCAACTTTGCCCAGATTATGCTGCTCACGCAAAGCTACCTGGTGTTTGATCAGCCACATGTAAAGGTCTGTTTCCGAACGGCCGGGAAAATGTTTGATGACATCGCTGTGCCGAACCACTTCAATCATCGGCAGATACACGTGATCGTACCAATCGGCTGCGGCGATCTGCAGGGCCATAGCCTCATCCTCATCAAAAGGCTCGTTGCTTTCCTGTTCCAGCAGATAGCGATGTAGTTCAATGTGCCTGAGCAAACGTTGATACCCGCCCGGCCTGGTAAAATCAATATGCTGTCTGGAATTTGGGCGGGTTTTATCCAGCTTAGTTCTTTCTAAAAAGTAAGCGCACTCTTCCTTAATGAGCAACTCATCGGGTTTCACATCCGGCTTAAGTGAAATTGATGAGGGTAACTCTGTTACGTGGGCCTGAATGGTTTCCCAGCCCAGGTCTCTGGCCACGGACACCCGATGATTGCCGTCTTTTACAAAATAGACCTGGTCAATTTTATAAACATCGATCGGCGGAAAGCCTTTACCGGTGACGGTCAGGGTATAAATATTGCGCCAACGCTCCTTACTTTTTTCATCGCTACTGCGCGGTAAAAAATGGCGGGTGAAATCTTCGTAGCGGCCGGTGCTGCCCACAATGTTTTTTATCGGAATCTCTTGTAATCCCTGGTAAATCGCCTGCTTCAAACGCAACTTCTCCGCGACCTCGTCAAAAGAAAGCAGGTGCATCTTATGACCTGTAATCAGGCCCATCATCGTTTCTAAAAATCCTTTCAGCCGGGCGCGATTAAATTTGGGGCCGCTCCGAAGGTAAGCCATTGTTTTAAGATCTACATTGAAAGGCTCCATTGAATAAATATCCTGTCTCACTGATGACAGATGTCACTATCAGCCAATTTCGAACACCAATTCCTCATCCTTCACCTCTACCTTTACGGTGGTACCGGCTTTGAGATCCTCCTTCAGCAAGAACTCGGCGATAGGCTCACGGAGATGCTTTTGAATCAGACGGCGCAGGGGACGTGCGCCCCATTCGGGATGCTCATTTTGGGCCAGCAGCCAGGTTTTAGTTGTGTCCGTCAATTCAAGGTGTAGGTCACGACCGGCCAGCAGCTTTTCCTCTTTGCGCAGTAGCAAATCCAAAATGTCACGCAGATTCTGATCGCTGAGTAGATGGAAGAAGATAATGTCGTCCAGGCGATTCAGGAATTCAGGCCGAAAGTGCTCTTTCAAGGCTTCTTCTGCCGCCGAACGGGCGAAGGCTTCCCCTAACTCAGGATCAGACAGGTACCGGCTGCCGATGTTGCTGGTCATTAAAATGACACACTCGCTAAAGCTGACCGTCTCGCCCTTACCGCTGGTCAGGCGGCCCTCCTCCATCACTTGCAACAAGACGTCAAACACTTTCACACTGGCCTTCTCTACCTCGTCAAAAAGCACGACACTATAAGGTTGCTTCTTGACCGCATCGGTCAGTTGACCCCCGGCCTCGTGACCCACATAGCCCGGTGGCGAACCGATGAGCCGGTTGACCGAAGAATCATCCATATACTCGCTCATGTCCAGGGCAATCAGGGCGGATTCTGTCCCGAACATGAATTCAGCCAGGGCTTTAGCCAACTCGGTCTTGCCCACCCCGGTCGGTCCCAGGAAAAGGAATGAACCAATAGGCCGTTTTGGATCTTTGAGGCCAACCCGGGCCATTTTTACGGCCCGACTCAGGGCCAGCACTGCTTCATCCTGCCCGATGATACGCCGGTGCAGATGTTCGACCATATTGGCATAACGATCACGTTCATCTGCCCCCATCTTGGAAACGGGAATACCGGTCAGCAAACTGGCTGCCACCATCACGTCCTCGGGGTCAAGCTGATTATCGCTTTTCACCAACGCCTGTTCACCCTCGCTGACACTCATCTTAATCAAAGCACAGGCCCGATGCAGCAGATGGACGGCCGCCCCTGGTAGGGGTTCCACTGTATAGTAACGTCCGGACAGTCGAGCTGCTTCAGTCAAACTTTGGTCGACAATCTCCAGGCCATAATCAGCTTGAAAGGTGGGACGCAATACGTTGAGAATGGCCGCAGCTTCTTCGACATTGACCGGAGACACCTTGAGCACCTGGCTGTGGTCAACGATGATCGTTGCTTTACTCAAGCGATCATTGTAACGTCCCTCGGTGGCCGTACCCACGATGACCACATCGTCGGCAAAGAAGGCTTTTTGTAACTCATTACCGGCCCTTTCTGGAAAATCAGCTCGAAAGCCGCCAAAAAAGCGGGCAATATCGGGTATAAACAGAATGCCCCCCCGGGCCAGACGCAGTCCAGCCTGAACCGAAGCAAAGGCATCATCCAACAAGGCCTGTTCATTGATTTGCACCACCGATTTGAGATCAACCGGCCCTTTACCCTCGACAATCAACTGGGCCAGGGAAAAGACCAGGGAACGTTTACCCACCCCCGTTGGTCCAACCAGAATGACGTGCCGGTCGCTGGTCATCGACAGCAGGTTCACCAAATCGCGCAGCAGGTCATCCCGAAAATAGACCGGGGTCATTTGACCAGCGCGGGCCAGAGCGACGTGATCGACCGCCGTAGCCCCACTGGCCAGGGAAGGCTTACCCATCGCATCGATCACCGCTCGTTGGGTGATGCCCAGTTTGTTGAGGAGCCGGGCTGTCCCCACGCTGATGTCGGCCATAACGGCCAGGGCATGGGCCGTGTTGCACCAGGCTTCATCCCGTGACTTGGCGACGGTCAGTCCTTCGTCCAACACAATCAGCATCTCTTCACTCAAGGCCACCCGTTTCCGGTTGTCGGCTACAAAGTCAAATTGTACGTCACGAGCCAGCCGTTCATGGGCTATTCTTTCCACATCCTGCTCAAAGTCGGCCCAATTAAAGCCTCGTTCTTTGCTAAAGTTGCGCAACAACCGGTGCGCTTCCGTATCAGGCATTTTCACGAAAGCCAGCAGCAGCATTTCAGTGGTCAAGACCCGTTTGTTTTTACGACGCATCAACGAGGCCGCCTGGTTAAGGGCCTGGCTTAACTCTTGGGAAGGTATTTTGGTTGACAGGGTACCGCGTTTTGAGGCCAATGGTTACTCCTTATAAATACAGTACTTAAAAATCATAAACATTATATCACACCGGGCTATCCGGCGACAATTCCCTTTTTGGGGAGGTGAAACATTCTCCACTTTCAATCGCCAAAAGCCTTAACTGCTGATATAATGAAGGTATCCGGTAACTACCTACTATGTCATTCTGAACGAGCGCAGCGAGTGAAGAATCCCCAAGGTTTTGGTAAATACCCAAGGGGCACAGGGTAGACCTCTTTTGGGCCAAAGTTTCGGGGATTCCTCGTCGTTTATGCCCTTTGGGTAC
>DAOUMU010000511.1:0-5559 GCA_034409055.1 Anaerolineae bacterium | reverse complement strand
TAAAACGTAAAGCGTAAAAATGAACTGTAGATAAGTCATTACGCTTCACGTTTTACGTTTTACGAGTTGGCTAGCGACATCAAGCGGAAGTTACTTTTTACCCCGCTGGCAAGCCAAATTCTGGTTTGATGTATGTTATGATCTTGAGGGAGTATTATTTCTAGCCGTATGACTGACAGAAAAAGATTTCAAGATAAAGTTGCAGTGGTAACAGGTGGCGCGGCCGGCATCGGTCGAGCTACAGCGTTGGCTTTTGCCGGCGAAGGGGCCAAAGTGGTGATAATTGATTTGTCGGCTAAGGGCGAAGAGGTAGCTGAGCAGATACGACAGGACCGGGGCGAGGGGACGGCCCTCTTTATTCAAACCGATGTCTCTAAATCGACTGAGGTTGATGGGGCCATTAAAACAACCCTTAAAACTTACGGCCAAATAGATGTATTGGTCAATAACGCGGGTATAACCCGCGATAAGCTCATTATGGTGATGAAGGAAGAGGATTGGGAACTGGTGCTCAGGATCAATCTGTTCAGCACCTATTACTGCTCTAAAGCGGTCGTCCGCCCAATGATGAAAAAGCGATTCGGACGAATCATCAATATCGCCTCAGTCGTGGGGCTGGCTGGCCAGGCGGGCCAGACGAATTACGCGGCTTCCAAGGCGGGTATTATTGGTTTTACCAAATCACTGGCCAAAGAGGTCGGTTCGCGCAATATCACGGTTAATGCTATCGCTCCGGGTTTTATTCGTACCGCCCTGACTGATGTTCTGCCAGAAGAGATGGTGAAGGCGACCACTGAAAATACGCCTTTGGGACGGTTGGGAACAGTTGACGACGTAGCCAATGCCGTCCTGTTTTTAGCTTCGGATGAGGCCAGCTTCATCACCGGACAAGTATTGGCGGTTGATGGTGGTTTGGTCATGCAATAGGGCTTTTGTTTTGGGCCTCTTAGGGCCATCACGTGTATCATCTCAATAATTCGGGGTGGTGGGGTAGGGGCGAGGCAACTCGGAGAGCAGGTTGTTTGCTTGGAGACCCTCAATCCGAGTTGCCTCGCCCCTACTAATAACCCAACTCCAGACAAAAGAGTGGCCGAATCCTGAGTTGAGTTGTACAATCCCTACTTAAGATGACTCTACAGGCAGCTTTAACGCTCATCATCCTGATCGTTACCCTGTTGGTTTTGGCCACCCAGCGCTTGCGTCCAGACCTGACGGCGCTACTGGTGATGTTGGCTCTGATCCTGACCAACGTCCTTAGCCCAGGCCAAGCTTTTAGCGCTTTCGGCCAACCGGTGATCATCATTATTCCCAGTCTCTACGTTTTGGGAGCTGCTCTCTACGAAACCGGGGTAGCGACAATGATCGCCAACAGCCTGCCTATTTTTCTGTTGCAAACCACTGTGCTGATGGCTATGTTGTTGGTCTGGTAATTGGTCATCGACGAAAACCCCTGCTACCCCGTAACCTTTCTTACCATAAACCGACTCATGATTCAGAAGCCCCCACCCAACTGTACATTTGTATAGCTTTTTAGAAAAAAATGCTGTCAGGGCCACATTGGAGGGATGTGATGAACAGCTACCCAACTCTCAGAACCAGCCGCGCCGAGCGGTGGCTGTGGGGCGAACTGGGCGATGTACCCGGCGCGCTGCTGATGATCATACTCTGGACAGCCGTGGCCGTCAGTACTCTCAATCTCCCGGTGGTCTATATCCCCTTCCTGACCAGCGTCTTCAACGAAGCGGGTGTCCAACCACCGCCTCCGGATATGCTGTCGCCGGTGGTGCTGCCGCTGGCCCTGGTAACCGCCGTGCTCCACACCCTGACCAACTCGCGGCGCCAACTTCCGTGGAACCGGCAAGCAGCCATTATCGGGGGCACGCTTGCCGTGGCCCTTGGGCTGGCCCTGTCTGCCGGAGACCTGCTAACCCTCGACCGGCTGCCCGGCCTGCACCTGCCCCAGACCGTCATCCGGCTTAAGCAGGTCGCCTGGCCCGCCCTGACCCTGCTGGGCACACTCAGCCTGGCGGTCAGCCGCCGCCACCGCCTGTCGCCCTGCTGGGCCGCCCTCCTGGCCGGGAGCGTTACCGGGGTGGCCGCAATCCTCAGCCTGGCCTACCCCGTCTATACCCTGACCTACACCCTTTTCATTGCCGGCACAGTATACACCGGTGTTATCCATTATCTGATTGTCCTCGTCACCGGCCTGCTGGGGATCGGGTTGATCGCGGCTGCCGGCCCCCTGGCCGTCCACTGGAACCGCACTCGCGGCCGGGCCCGGCTGGGGGTTGGGACCCTGGCGGGGGTGGTTGTCGGCGCGTGCCTGTTTGGCGGCCTGGGCGGACCGGCCGCCGGCTTGATCGCCCAGGCCCCGCTTTACGGCGTGGCCCTGGACCGCACCGGCTACAGTTCGGGCGAGTGGGTGCTCGAGCTGGCCCTGGCCATAATCAACACCTTCCCCCTGACCTATGCCGCCTTCTGGGCTTTGCTCGGCGGCGGAGCCGTTGTAGGCGGGCTGACCGGCCGGCTGAACCTGTTGACCCGGTCCTCCCGGTCTGCCGGCCCGATCCACGCAGTCTCCCGCCCCATCCTGTGGCCGGTCGTCGGCCTGCTCTCGACCCTGCTGCTGCTGCTCGCCATGACCGACGTGGCCATTTTGCTGCTGCTGGAGGGCGTACTCCAGAACATCCTCGACCTGTACGGCTACACCCCGGCCTGGCTCCCCACCCTGATCACCTTTACCGCCGCCGGGCAGCCCTGGCTGGTTTACCTGGCCTTGCAGGCTGGCACGCTGTATTGGCTGCATCGGCATTCGCTGCGCCTGACCGCCTATCCGTCGGTACACTGGCTGACCTTTGGCAATGGGATCCTGAACCTGATTGTGCTGCCGGGGCTGCTGTACCTGATGAACCAGAGTATCCTGTTTAACCTCTGGTCGTTGGCTCCCCTGTTGACGATGATGCTCTTTGGCCTGGAGATGATCGTTGTCAGTTGGCCGGTGGGACAGTCTCCGCCGGCTAACAAGACGTCTGGGGCGCTTCGGCCGTATGCCTGGGCCACGACGGGCCTGGTGGGCGCTCTACTGGCGGCCCTGTTCATTCATCAATCGGTGGCTATGCTCGGCCTCAACCTGGCCTTCCTGGCCCTGGCTCCTATAGAAGTGCTGCTCCAAGAAACTGCCCCGCCGCCCGGCCTGTCCTGGCTGGACAATCTTATTGCCCCCCTTTTCGCCCTTCACCTGGCTGCCCTGGTCAGCCTGGCGGTGGTCTTGACCCTGGCCGGCGTGATCCTCAGCGGCGGCCTGCGGCTGCTCGACGGCCGCTGGCGGGCCTGGATCAGTCCCAATCTGAAGGCACTGGGCTGGGGCAGCCTGGCCTGGCTACTAACCGTACTGGCCGGCAGCGCGGTGCTGGTAGCGCTGACCTGGTGGCAGAGCGGTGACGTGACCCGGCGCCAGTTTATGTTTTTGCTGTATGTTGGGCTGACCGGACTGTTTCTTCTTGTGCGCCGTTGGCGGTGGGGCTGGGTGTTCGTACTACCGGCCGTCGGCCTTGGCGCCGTTGCCCTTTATGCCTGGGTCGGGTACGACATACCGGACTTTCTGCGCACGGTGGCCGGCCCCTACCCCCTGTTGTTTGTCGGCGGCCTGCTGCTCAGCCAACACCAGCTTATAGCTTCCCCTCTTTGGGGGGGTAGGGGGGCAGCGCGGTTACCGTCGCCGCGGCTGGTGATGCCGCTGCGGATTGTAGGCTGGGGACTGTTGGCCGCCGCCATTGGCGAGCTGCTCGGCGGCCCCAGGCCAGTTCCCTATGTGGTCGGGCTGGCCCTGGTTGCCGGAGCCAGCCAGCGTTCCATTGTCGATTATCTGGCCTGGCCTAACCTGGCCCTGGCCTTTGGCCTGGCCCTGGCCGGCCTGATCGGCTTGACCCTGGACGACTCCTACCAGCTTCTGTTGGGCCACCGCTGGCTGTGGTTCAGCTATCTGCTGCTGTTTGGCCTGACCGCGGGCATCAGCTACCAGGCCCTGAACCTTTACGCCCCCACCGCCCTGCGGCTGGCCGCCCTGCCCGTGCTGGTCGGGCTGGTCTGGCTCATGCTCCGGCTTGATCAGAGCCCCCTGGTCCCCCAGGGCGGGGTCAGTCGCTACGACCCCGACAGCCAACAGTGGACCCAATTGACCCCGACCAACAGCCCTCTGGGCGGCGCGCTGGCCTACCGGTTTTTTGAGGACAGCCGGGGCCGGTTATGGGCCGGCAGCGGCACCGGCCTGGTTGCTCGACCCACCGGCCAGCGGCAGCGGGCCTACCTGCTGTTTGACACACCCCAACTGTGGGCAGCCTGGCTTGAACCGCGCACCGGCTTGATGGCCGAGCCACTGCGCCTGCTGGAGGATTCGCAGGGACAGTTGTGGGCCGCCTCCAGCATCGCCCTGGGCCGGTTTGACCCGGCCAGGCCAGAGGATCACCTGCAACTGGTGGCCAGTGATAAGGCCCTGACCAAACAAGGTCCTGCGACGTCGCCCCGTCCACTCCCCGCCCGGCTGGTCGATGTGGTGCTTGACCCGGCCGGGCGGCTGTGGCTGGCCACCGCCGGCCAGGGTGTTCTGCGCCTGGATACTGCCGATCGCCGCCAACCTCGCTGGCAAGCCTTCACCCAGAAAAACAGCAAGCTGCCCTCCAACCAGGTCCACACCCTGGCCGTGGACCAGGCCGGAGCCATCTGGGCCGGCACCGCCCAGGGCCTCTCCCGCTTCAACGGTACCACCTGGGAGACGCTTGCCGCTCCGGAGGGACTGGCCAACAGCCCGGTCAGCCTGCTGCTGGTCGACAGCCGGCAGCAGTTGTGGGTTGGCACAGACCGGGCCTTGTTCCGCTGGGACGGCCAGGCCTGGACCTCCTTTGATGTGGCCTCCGGCTGGCCCGAGGCCACCGGCCCCACGGTTCTGTTCGAAGACAGCCGGGGTCAGATGTGGGCCGGTACCTTGGCCGGCGCATGGCGCTTAAACGGGCAGCAGTGGTCCTACCCGGTGCCAGACCTGCGCGTAACAACCTTGGCCGAGGGACCGGCGGGCATAATCTGGCTAGGGGGACGGCAGGGGCTGGTGCGTTACGATCCCGCCACCCGGGAGCAGACTCATTTCACCGCCGCCGGCGGCACTCTGGCCGCGAATTGGGTGCGCGATTTGCACGTAGACCGGGCCGGCAGCCTCTGGGTCTCCACCTTTGCCACCCAAGAGATCACCCCCCCGCTCCGGTGGGGCCTCTGGGCCATGGTGCTCTTCTTTGGCTGCCTTTTCGTGAGCACTTATCGAGGATACGTGTGCGGGAGAGTAATTTAAAAGACCTTGCCAGCCCTATTTATTTCCTTCTTTCACCAACCTCAATGATGGCCTGAGCCACATCTGCGACCGCCTCCGGGGGAGTGAGAGGCAACCGGGCACAAATCGCAAAAGATGGTAAGAACAGGGTAATAAATAGGGCAACAAGGCAAAAAGACAAGATTTTAGGCCGAAAGCACCGAAATTTCTAAAGAAATAGGAAAGAATTAAGTCTTACCTCT
>DAOUMU010000510.1:0-19866 GCA_034409055.1 Anaerolineae bacterium | reverse complement strand
GGACTTGACTCTGCCCCTTGAGTTGAGGCCATCAATGGCCTTTGACCAATCGCTCCGATCGCAACGACGAACCCAATAGCGATTAAAACACCAACAAGAACGGCTATCTCAAGCCCAGGCGGTTGTTTATTATCAGGATGAACTCTCATTAAGCTCTCGACAGCGCACTTTTAGTAGAATGGATTCAAAATAATCAAACAAAGAGGATACGTACTGCCTATGTTTCGCACCGACTGTTAACACTATCCTTGCTCTGAGATGACGATAGAGAGCGACCAAGAGGGATGGAGGCGCCGTTATTCCCTATACTGGTTTCAGATGGCACAGTCAACTCAGGCTCATCAAGCCAGAGGATTCTCGCTTCTTCGTGATGGGTAATCTTGTTGCTAATTGTGGCCATAGAAACAGCGGCGCTAATCAGAGCCAATATCCCGCATAAGCCCATCATCAAGCGGAAAGCATCCACAAAAGCTTGATCGATGGCGACTTCAACCCCTGCCTTCAATTCAGGTTCAAGATGGATGGGAGCTTCTGCCCCACCCAGGTCTAAGGCTTCTTCTTGTAATATCTGACGATCCTGGTCGGAGAGTGGAAATGTCTGGGTGCGAGTCTCCAGCGAAACGCTGAACTGAATGACCATTAAAGCCCCCAACATAGCCACGGCCAACATCGTTGCCACCCGGGAAACGGCATTGCTAACACCCGAAGCCAGGCCGGAGAGATGCGTTGGTACCGCTCCCAGAGCCACCGTGGTTAAAGGGGCCACGGTAATGCCCAGACCAATGCCAAAAACAATCGTCGCTGGTAAAAAGGTCAGCCAGTAATTGGCTTCTACACCTGGAATGATATACATGAAAAAACCAATGGCAATGATCACCGGGCCGACAATCATGGGTAAACGAGGGCCAACCTTGTCGGCAAAGGTCCCGGCCCAAGGCGAAATGAGAAATAGCAAAATAATGATTGGCATAAAGGCCGCTCCGGCTTTGGTCGCTGAAACCTGTTGAATCTGCTGCATATTGAGGGTAAAAAAGAAGAAGACTCCACTCATAGCAAAATACAAGATAAAGGTCGCCAGAGTAACCCCACTAAAAACCCGGTGTTTGAAAAGCGAGAAGGGAATCATTGGATGCTTGGTTCTGGTCTCGACCCAACCAAAACCAATCAGGCAAGCCAGGCTGGCAAAAACAGCAATCCACACCAACAGATCGGCCCAACCCCGCCTTGGTCCCTCGATGAGGCTAAAAATCAGGCCGCCCAACCCCACGGTAATTAACCCGGCGCCCAGCCAGTCTTGACTTTCGGGAACTTTTTTACTTTTACTTTCCGGGATATAGCGCAAGCTAATAAAGAGGGCTGCTATCCCCAAAGGCACGTTGATATAAAAAGCAGCCCGCCAGGAAACATTGTCCACCAGCCAGCCGCCCAGTAATGGCCCAATTGCCGTGGCCAGCGGCGTAAAAGCCGACCAGGTGCCAACCGTTCGACCACGCACCTCCGGGGGGAAAGAAGTATTTAAGATGGCCAAACTGCCGGGTAACATGACTGCGCCGAAGATGCCTTGAAAAATACGAGCCACAATCAGTTGATTTAAATCAGTAGCAGCACCGCACAGGGCCGAAACCAGGGTAAAACCAACCAGGCCAATGTTAAACAATTTTCTACGGCCATAGCGGTCACTCAACGAACCGGCCACCAGGATAGGCACGCTTAAAAAAAGAATGTAAATATCAATCAGCCATTGCAAACCACTCACCGAGGCTTGAAAATCTTTTTGAATTTGCGGTAGAGCCACAGTGACAACTGTGCCATCCAGGTAAACCATACCAGCACCGATGATTGTGGCGGCTAATATCAAATTACCTTGTAAGGGAGTGAGTTTCGCTGAGGTAACTACATTTAATTGAGGAACTTGCACTAAACGTATTTTCCTTTCCTAAATTTGGCTGATTTTTTCACTTTTTAAGTTATAACTCAAGTTTTCCGATTTACTCCTCTGTTTTTGTCCCCCAACCATACATGAAAAAGTTGACGGTTCGTTTAACGGTCAGGGCAATGTCGTAAGTTCTAAAGCGATCAATCAGGTCATCTGGCACATAATAGACCTTAACGACTTGAAATTCGCGGCCATCATTCAAGCGACGGAGCATTGTTTCGTAATCACTTGCGGGCAATTGGGTAAATGATCTTTGCCTGGTGACTTCATCAACCATATCTTTGGCCATTGAGGTTGGCGCTGGCAATGAATCGACAAAGAAAATTTTTCCGCCCGGCTTGAGAGCGCCAACCATTGTCCCGATAAAATTAAATAGCATGGCCGGTGGAACATGGGATAGCCAAAATCCCATAAAAATAGCGTCGTAGGCCATCACTGGCTGCCAGTAAAATAAATCGGTCAAGGTATAAGTCACTTTTTCGCTTGGTACTTTTTGCCGGTTCAATTCGAGCATTTCCTCAGAACTATCGATGGCCGTTACAAGGTCGGCAGTTTTGATCAATTCTTGAGTCCAGATGCCGGTGCCAGCCGCAGCATCTAACACATGCCCGGTCAGCTTGAAATTTAGTAGAGCACGTCGCACCTCCTCTACTTCGGCTTCCCACTGCTTGGTGTGCTCTGGCCCATGATTATAGCGCCCCTGGCGATAGAACCACTCGTCATATTCTTTGGCCCGAGCCCGATAATAGGCTTTTTGCTCCTCCAGAATTTTTTGTAAATTTTCAGTCATCAAATCCCTCATCGATCAAAGATTGTGAGTCCTCTTTAATTCATTCAGAAACTGGGATATATCTGGTTCCGGCCAGGGTGATTGGCCTTTGGGGTCATCATACTCAGAACTACCCAATAATGCCCTAAAAACATTGCCCACACCGGGCACCAGTACATCTAGATTGTAGCCGCCTTCCAGGGTAAAAACAATTCGCCCCCGGCAGAGTTCAGCGGCCAGATCAATCAGGCTTTGACAAAGCCAGCGATAACCAGTTAGACTCAGACCGATATTAGCCAGGGGATCATCCCAGTGGGCATCAAATCCGGCCGAAACCAGGATCAACTCTGGCTGAAAGTGTCGCAGCATGGGAAAAGCCACTTCGCCATAAAGCCGCTTGAAGCCTTCATCGCCAACACCCGGAATAAGGGGGATATTGACCATAGTCCCCCGGCCCTCACCCCGACCCGTATCACCGATAGCACCGGTGCCGGGATAATAGGGATATTGATGGCTGGAAACAAAAAGGACTGTAGGATCTTCATCCAAAATGGCTTGAGTTCCATTACCGTGGTGAACATCAAAATCGACAATGGCTACGCGTTCCAGGCCCTGGTCGAACCGAGCGGCCCGGGCGGCTATGGCAATCGTGCCAAAGAGACAAAAACCCATTGCCCGAGCAGGTGTCGCATGATGGCCGGGTGGTCGCACCAGGGCAAAACCGTTGTCCACGGTACCGTCCAGTACGGCTGCGGTTAAATCGACCAGCCCGCCGGCAGCGCGAATAGCGGCATCGTAAGAGTATTCGTTGGTGTAAGTGTCGGGATCCAACATGCCACCGCCGTTCCGACAGGTTTCCTCGACCATTTCGATATAGCGTGGATGATGGCAACGGGTCAATTCCTCGCGGCTGGCAGGCCGACTGGGAATCTGGGTCAGTTGGGGTAAAATAGTGTTGTCGGTTAAATAGCTCATCACGGCAATCAAACGATTGGCATTTTCTGGATGGCCATATAAATTATGTTTGGTAAAAATTTCGTCAAAAACGTAACCAGTGGGCATAAGAATCGTAAGCTCCTTAACCTTTTAGACATAGGGTCCGGTCGTTCCAAGAACCAATTTTGATCACCAAGTCCGGTCAGGCATGGTATCATAAGGTCAGCCAGATGTAAAATATAACAGGTAAAACCTTGTTTGCTTCAGTTATCCATTTTGCCTTAAAACTGGTATAATGACCAAACTCACTGACCAGGAGGAAACGCCCTCGCAATTATGGAAATTGCACATAACTTTGCTGAAAAAGTAATAAATAATGTTCAAAAAGTCATTGTAGGCAAACGGAAGGCCGTGGAAGAAACATTGCTGGCGCTACTTTGCCAAGGGCATATCCTGATTGAAGATGTGCCCGGCACCGGCAAAACAATGCTGGCCCGAGCCATTGCCCGCTCCATTGGCTGCTCGTTTCGACGGATTCAATTTACCCCCGATATGCTCCCTAGCGATGTTACCGGCGTATCTGTTTTTAACCAAAAAACACACGAATTTGAATTTCGCCCTGGTCCGGTTTTTGCTCAGATCGTGCTGACCGATGAGATTAACCGGGCTACGCCAAAAACGCAAAGCGCCCTATTAGAAGCCATGGATGAGCGACAGGTAACGGTTGACGGTAAAACCTACTTGATGGAAAAGCCTTTCCTGGTGCTGGCTACTCAAAACCCTATTGAGTATGAAGGTACTTTTCCCTTGCCTGAAGCTCAGCTTGACCGCTTTATGCTGCGCATCCATCTGGGCTATCCGGACAAAACCAGCGAAGTGGCTATTCTGGAAGCGCAACAATTTACCCACCCGATCACCCGTCTAGAGCAAGTGGTTAGCCATGAGGAATTGCTGACCGCTGAAGAGGCTGTCAAAGAGGTTTATGCTGATGATTTAATCAAAGATTACATTGTCAGCCTGTGTGCGGCCACGCGCCATCACCCCGATGTATACTTGGGGGCCAGCCCTCGGGGCAGTCTGGCCTTATACCACACCGGCCAGGCCCTGGCCGCCATTCGCCAGCGGGATTATATCATTCCAGATGATATCAAGTACATGGCCGAGTCCACCCTGGCCCACCGACTGATTATCAGCCCGGCCGCCCGTATTAAAAATGTTGACCCCAGAGAGGTGATCCAGGATATTCTCTCTTCCATACCCGTGCCGGGAGCCCGGGTGCCAAGTAGTAAGTTAACTGATCGCCGGTAATCGAAGCAGTCGTTCTGGCTGCCTTAACTCTGCCGAGGAAGGAACATCTTTTGCGTCGCCTGGAAGGAAGCGGGTTTCTCTTTTTAATATGGCTGGCCTCACTCATCATGGCCCTGGGAATAGGACACCCCATCTTTTTTAGTCTGACTTATCTTTTTGGCGCCATTTTGTTGCTCTCCTTTTCATGGGCCTGGCTCAATTTACATTGGGTGCGCGTGACCCGGCAAACTCGTGCCCGACATGTTCAGGTTAGCAACTTTGTCGAGGAACGCCTTGTTATAGAAAATACCGGTCTCCTGCCCAAATTGTGGATTGAACTCAAAGACCACTCCACCCTACCCACCCACCGGGTCAGCCGAGTTGCAACCAACTTGGGCCGCAAGCGCCAACATAGCTGGCATGTGCGGACTCCGTGCTATCAGCGGGGACGTTTCATCTTGGGACCCATTTCTCTGCTCAGTAGCGATCCTTTTGGCCTGTTTCTGTTCAGAAAAGATTTGCCCCCCGACTTTACTTCCTATGTTGTAGTTTACCCCATGGCCGTTGATTTGCCAGCCTTTCAACCTCCGGTGGGTGAACTAACCGGCGGCGAGGCCTCACGTCGCCGGACCCACTACATCACCACCAACGTGTCCGGCATCCGTGAGTACACATTTGGCGACAGTTTTAACCGCATCCACTGGCCCAGCACTGCCCGTACGGGCCGGATGATGGTTAAAGAGTTTGAATTGGATCCAATGGCCGACGTATGGATTTTTTTGGACCTGGAGAAACGGGTTCAGGCTGGCTTAAGTTATGACGAGATATCACCGCCGCCTTTACCAGCGGTGCATTGGGAAAAGTTGCCAGAATTTGAGCTGCCCCCCAGTACCGAGGAATACGGCGTGGTGGTGGCTGCTTCGGTCAGCAGGCACTTTCTGACGCAGAATCGGGCAGTAGGTTTAATCACTTACCCCGACGCCCATCACCGGGAGATAGCCCAGAGCGATCGGGGTGAACGTCAATTGACGCGCATTTACGAGATGCTGGCCGTGACCCAGGCTCACGGCACCATCCCCCTGGCTGAGGTCTTGACCGCCGAAATGATGCGCCTGAGCCGCAATACCACGGCCATTATTATCACCCCCTCCACCGAGCCTGAATGGGTCGCTGCCACCCACCATATGATGACCCGAGGGGTGCGCGTCACGGCCATCGTCATAGACCCTGGCAGCTTTGACATGCCCTATAGTTCGCTGGAGGTAGAGATAGAACTCACGGCCAGTCACATTCCCCACTATGTCATCCATCAGGGTGATCCGCTCGAACAGGCGCTGGCGAATGTGCGGACGGTAGGTTAGTTGGTTGGTCAATTGACTAAATTGTGAAGAGTTGCTAAACTATGCCGGAAATCGAATATCCGCCAGATACGCTCTACGGGCAAAGTGTAGAACTATGTAAAACGTGAAACGTAGCGCGTGAAGCGTTGCCTACGTAGTTGTAAGGAACACGCAACACGCAACATGTTTCACGTTTCATGTTTCACGCCTGGCCTTATCTTACCAGGCGTTTCAATGCTGGTTTAAATCAAACAGAGGTAACAAGACAAATGCCAACCAACGGCCAACCCAAAACACTCTTTGAAAAAATCTGGGACAACCATGTTGTCGTTGCCGAGCCGGGTAATCCAGCGGTGCTTTACATCGACCTGCACCTGATCCACGAAGTCACCTCACCCCAGGCCTTTACCGGGCTGCGGGAAAAAAGGTTAAAGGTGCGTCGGCCCGATAAAACGATCGCCACGATGGATCACGGCATCCCAACGACCCCACCCGATATTCCCATCTCCGACGAATTGGTCATCCGGCAAATCAGCCAACTGGAAAAGAACTGCCAGGAGTTTGGCATCCCCTTGCACGGTCTGGACAGCCCCCAACGGGGTATTGTCCACGTGATGGGCCCCGAGTTGGGGCTAACCCAGCCAGGGATGACGATTGTGTGTGGTGACAGCCACACCAGTACTCACGGTGCTTTTGGCGCCCTGGCTTTTGGCATCGGTACCAGCGAGATCGAGCACGTGTTAGCCACGCAATGCCTGCTCCAGGTCAAGCCCAAAACCTACGCCGTGCGAGTCGAAGGCAGTCTGCCCGAGGGGGTCTCGGCCAAAGACATTATCCTTAACCTGATCTCTCGCATTGGCATTGGCGGCGGCACGGGCCACGTGTTTGAATATATGGGTAGCACCATCCGTAGCCTGTCGATGGAAGCGCGCATGACGATTTGCAACATGTCCATTGAAGGTGGAGCCAGGGCGGGCATGGTCGCTCCCGATGATACTACCTTTGAATACATTGCCGGGCGCCCCCATGTCCCCCAGGGGGCGGCCTGGGAGGCAGCCGTGGCCGATTGGCGCACCCTGCCCACCGATGAAGGGGCAACCTTCGACAACGAAATCACCATTGATGCCACGACCCTGGAACCGATGATTACGTACGGTACCAACCCCGGTATGGGGGTGAAAATCACGGCCAACATCCCCGACCCGGTCGAGGTCAAGGATGTCAGCGAACGGCAAACGTTACAAAAAGCGCTGGCATATATGGATTTGCAACCGGGACAGCCATTACTGGGGCACAAAATTGATGTGGTTTTCATTGGCAGTTGCACTAACTCTCGTCTCAGTGATTTGCGCCTGGCAGCCAGCCTGCTCAAGGGTAGAAAGGTGGCTGACGGTGTGCGCATGCTGGTGGTACCCGGCAGCCAACAAGTTAAAAAACAAGCCGAGGCAGAAGGGTTGGACAAAATCTTCAAAGAAGCTGGCGCCGATTGGCGTGAGTCAGGCTGCTCGATGTGCATTGCCATGAA
This sequence comes from Anaerolineae bacterium, assembly GCA_034409055.1. Classification (GTDB taxonomy): domain Bacteria; phylum Chloroflexota; class Anaerolineae; order 4572-78; family J111; genus DAOUMU01. The sequence continues at coordinate 12,073 of DAOUMU010000510.1, read as the reverse complement.
TGGCGATGAGCTGGAGCCAGGTCAGTACGCCGTCAGCACCAGCAACCGCAACTTTGAAGGTCGCCAGGGGAAAGGTGGCCGCACCTTCCTGGCCAGCCCTCTAACGGCGGTGGCTACCGCCATAAAGGGGGAGATAACGGACGTAAGAGCTATGCTTTAAATTCTAAATTTTAGGTTTTGAGTTTTGAGTTTAATCTTTCACGCAACACGCAACACGTTTCAGGCGAGGGTATATCGAAAATGGAAAAATTTACTCAATTGACCGCCTTTATGGTGGCCATTCCCACCGAAAACATCGACACCGACCAAATTATCCCGGCCCGCTTTTTGAAAGTGACGGATAAAAAGGGGTTGGGGGATAACCTGTTTTGTGATTGGCGTTACAATCCCGACGGCAGTCCCAAAGAAGATTTTGCCTTGAACACCGACAGAGGTAAAAAAGCCAAAATATTGGTGGCCGGGGATAACTTTGGCTGCGGTTCCAGCCGGGAACATGCCCCCTGGGCCATTATGGGCTACGGTTTCCGGGCGGTCATTTCAACCAGTTTTGCCGATATTTTCCGCAACAACTCGCTTAAACTGGGGCTGCTGCCGGTTGTTGTGGATAAGGATACCCATTTCCAACTGCTGAGCCTCATCGAAGAGGAGCCGGACACCCAGGTTACGATTGACCTGGGAAGCCAGACCCTGCAATTACCAGATGGTCGCAAAGTAAAATTTCCGATTGACAACTTTAGCAAAGCATGTATTCTGAAGGGAATTGACCAGCTTGGCTATTTGCAAAGCCAGGCTTCGGCCATAGAAGCCCATGAATCAACCTATCCAGACCGGGTGAACACCCTGCCTGTTTAAGGTGGGTGTGTTTCATTCCAGTTATAGAGAGGAGTAAAGGGGCATAAACCAGCACGCCCACGTGCGGCTCTAATAGGTCTAAAATCTTTGAACGATTTTCTAACATTGTTTTTTAATTTGATTTGAAAGGATAAATACGATGTCAGACAAAATTGTAGAACTGCTTGGCGATAAAGCAGACGATTTGTTAGGTTACGTTTGTAAGGGTATCCCGAAAGAGTCACTGCATCTGCCCGGTCCTGATTTTATTGACCATGTCTGGGTAGAATCGGATCGTTCACCCCAGGTACTACGCAGCTTGCGGGCGCTGTTCAACCATGGCCGGTTGGCCGGTACGGGCCATGTGTCAATTCTGCCCGTTGACCAGGGCATCGAGCATACTGCGGGGGCGTCTTTCAGCCCAAACCCGGAATATTTCGATCCCGAAAATATTGTCAAGTTGGCTATAGCGGGGGGCTGTAATGCAGTTGCCTCAACGCTAGGCGTGTTGGGCTCAGTATCGCGCAAGTATGCCCACAAAATCCCCTTTATCGTCAAAATTAACCACAATGAACTGCTGACCTATCCCCAAAAGTATGACCAGGTTCTGTTCGCCAGTGTAAAGCAAGCCTGGGATCTGGGAGCAGTCGCGGTCGGGGCCACCATCTACTATGGCTCCGTAGAGTCCAGCCGCCAGATTGTGGAAATTAGCGAAGCCTTTGATTACGCCCACGAACTGGGTATGTTCACTGTGCTGTGGTGCTACCTGCGTAACAACGCCTTCAAGAAAGACGGCGTGGATTATCACCTGGCTGCCGACACTACCGGCCAGGCCAACCATTTGGGGGCCACCATTCAGGCGGATATCATCAAGCAAAAGCTGCCTGTTTGCAATGGCGGCTTCAAAGCGATTGGCTTTGGTAAAAGCCATCCCAAGATGTACGGCGAACTCATTACCGACCATCCCATCGATCTGGTCCGTTGGCAAGTGGTCAACAACTATATGGGTCGGGTTAGCCTGATTAATTCCGGTGGTCCGTCCGGGAAGGATGACTTTGCCGAAGCCGTCTACACCGCCGTGGTCAACAAACGTGCTGGTGGAACAGGGCTTATCTCCGGTCGCAAGGCATTCCAACGCCCTATGGCCGACGGGGCTAAACTGCTGAACCTGATTCAGGACGTTTATCTCTCTAAAGACGTCACCGCCGCTTAGTGACCGGCGCGAAATGTAGTATCAGTAGATCCAAATTTGAGGAGCACCCAAGGGGCATAAACCAGCACGCCTACGTGCGGCACGCTTCGCAGTCGGCACGTGGGCGTGCCTCATTCTGCAAAAATTGGATCCACTGAGGCGGCACAGCGGTGAGTCGGTGAAGAAAATCCTATTGCTTCCTCGGCTCACCGCTTTATAATATTCTTTTCGTTACCCGACATTTGAAAATCAGAAACCAGGTTTTTTACTTGCTGAGGCATTTTTGGTTCTCCAGAATGCTCAAAAAGCAACAATTAGCTTGGTTCAGACGACAAAAAACCTGGTTTCTCTCCTCGTGTCGGGTAGTGAATATTCTTAATACCTACGAGGTTCTACGTTACATGCTTCATCAGCATCAGAGCAATAAGCTCAACAGAGGTGTCAAGCGGGCGATAGCCACCTTACCGGCTGTCGCCCGTCGCATTGGAACCTGAGCCTGAAGAGACAAACGTCTCAGCCAATGTAACTATCTCGAATAAAAAAACATCGATACAACATATTTTTGGAGGTTCCAATGACACAGGTATTTCTGTATGACACCACCCTGCGTGATGGTACCCAGGGTGAAGGCTTTTCCCTATCGTGCAACGATAAATTAAAAGTTGCCAGAAGGTTGGATGAGTTTGGCGTTCATTACATCGAGGGTGGCTGGCCCGGTTCCAACCCCAAAGATGCCGAATTTTTTGCCCGGCAGGACGAGTTAAATCTAAAGCAGGCCAAAATTGCTGCCTTTGGCAGTACCCGCTATAAAAACAGCTCTTGTGATCAGGATGCTAACATTCAGGCCCTGGTTAAAGCAAATACCTCAGTCGTGACTCTGGTGGGTAAAAGTTGGGATTTGCACGTCCATCACGTGCTGGAAACAGACCTGGAAGAAAATCTGGACATGATTGTCGAAAGTGTGCGCTATTTCAAGGAGCGGGGTAAAGAAGTCATCTACGACGCCGAACACTTCTTTGATGGCTATAAAGCTAAGCCCGAGTACGCGATGTTGACCCTGAAAGCAGCCGTAGACGGTCAGGTCGACTGCCTGGTGCTGTGTGATACCAATGGTGGCGCAACCCCCTGGGAAATTGAAGAGATCACCAAACGGGTCGCCGAGCAGTTTGCCGGGGTCCAACTGGGCATTCACGCGCACAATGATTGCGAACTGGGGGTGGCCAACAGCCTGGCCGGTATCCGGGGCGGAGCCATCCATGTGCAGGGCACGATTAACGGCTACGGCGAGCGGGTGGGTAATGCGAACCTGATGAGCATCATCCCCGACTTGCAGTTAAAAATGGGCTACCGCTGCGTTAGTGACGAACAACTGACCGGCCTGACCGCCCTGTCACATTACGTCGATGAACTGGCTAATCAGGTGCCCAATATCCGCCAGGCCTATGTCGGTCACAGTGCCTTTGCCCACAAAGGGGGCATTCACGTGGCGGCCATTCGCAAAGTAGAGGAAAGCTATCAGCACATCGATCCCAAATTGGTGGGTAATAAGAAACGTACGCTTGTCTCTGAGCTGTCCGGACGCGGGAACATCCTGGACAAGGCCGAAACGTTTGGTCTGGATACCAGCCGGGATGAGGCCAGGAAAGTCCTGCAGCAGATTAAAGTGCTAGAAAATCAGGGATACACCTTTGAAGGGGCAGAAGCCTCGGTCGATATCATGCTGCGCCGGGCACACGGTAATTACAAACCACCCTTTGACGTGATCGACTTTATGGTTGTTACTGAAAATCGGCAGGGCCGGGGCCTGTTTACCGAAGCGACGGTGAAGGTAAAAGTTGGCAAGGAAATTCGCCATACGGTGGCTGAGGGAAATGGCCCGGTCAACGCCCTCAACCTGGCCTTACGCCGGGCGTTGTATCAGGATTTTCCACAGCTCAAAAACGTCCACCTCAGTGACTACAAGGTACGTATTTTAGATAGCGACTCCGGCACGGCAGCCACCACCCGGGTGATGATCGATTTTCATGAGGAAGGCTCGTTTCGTTCCTGGACCACCGTTGGCGCCCATACCAACATCATCGAGGCCAGTTGGCGAGCGCTGATTGACAGTATGGAATACGCGCTGTTAAACGGAAACATGGGGCAGAGTAGCAAAGTAGCAGAGTAGCAGAGTAGCAGGGTGATCCGGTAATCAGCGGCTCAGAGCTGCCAGGTCTTCAATGGGCCACAAACTCACGTTCCAAGCCGGTCCGCGGCCGGCGGCAGGTCAAAGCGAAGACCGGTGCAGCTCTGCTGCCTCCCTGTAGAACGAACCACGTCGCGAGCAAAGATTTGTGGCTCTTTGGATTTTCCGTGGCGCTCGGCCCGGATTGACAAATCCGGGCCTATATCTTGTGTGCAGAACAGCTATGCCACGATATGTCGGGGATTTGCCAATCCCCTCCGAGCGATTCCACGGAAATTCCTAAAGAACCAGATTTGTTTCTTAGCAGTAGTCAGTGGTCAGAACGTTCACTGACCACTGACCACTGTTTACTGTTTACTGACCACTGCGACCTGCTACTTTGGATCAGGCAAAAAATGCTATGAACGAGAGACAAACCCTACACCCCACTGCTCAAAAAGTAGCCGAGGCCGGTCGTGAATTGGGGTTGAACATCGACATCATGGAATTTACCGAAACCACGCGCACGGCCGAGGATGCGGCCAGGGCTATCGGCTGCACCGTGGCCCAGATTGTCAAATCGCTGCTATTCGTGGTGAACGGTCAGCCTACGATGGCTCTGGTCAGCGGTCCCAACCGGCTCAGCGAGAAAAAACTGGCCGCGCTGTGTGGCGTCGGCAGGAAAAAGGTTAAGCGGGCCGACGCCGACATCGTGCGTGAGGCGACCGGTTTCGCCATCGGGGGCGTGCCGCCTTTTGGCCATGCCACCAAACTGCCTGTCTACGTCGACCAAGATTTTTGGCAATTCGAGGTTATCTGGGCCGCAGCCGGTACGCCCAACGCCGTTTTTGCCATCACCCCGGATGATCTAGCCCACGTCACAGGCGGTACAGTGGCGGATTTAAAGGTGGATGATTGAGGTCGAGCCTTAGAGGGTATCTGATATAACGACTGATGAAGGTTAAAAAATTAATTGGGGTAGGCCGGGCATCCCCATGCCCGGCCATCTATTCCCCGATTATTTTTTTAAGTTCCATAAGTCGTCACTACTTTGACAATGCCACATTAGCCGGGAGCGAGCCCTCACCTCACCCCCAGCCCCCTCTCCCAACCCTTGGACTAAGCTCAGAGCAGGATTTGGGAGAGGGGGTGTTTGATTCGTCCTTTGTCGTTCGTCCTTGGTCATCATCTGTGCGGTCTTAAACGTTGCGCAAAATTCGGGAATGGGGGTATAATTGACATAACAATACGGAAGCGGAGAAAAAGCATGCCCCAACAAAAACTCCCCCTCGATCAAATTATCCACGGTGATTGCATCGAAATACTGGATACCTTACCTGAGCAGAGTATCGATTTGATCTTTGCTGACCCCCCCTATAACCTCCAACTCCAACAGGAACTGTGGCGACCGAACATGACCAAGGTTGACGCGGTTGACGAGACGTGGGACCAGTTCAACAACTTTGCCGAATATGACCGGTTCACGCAAGCCTGGTTAAAGGCTTGCCGGCGTGTTCTCAAGGATACCGGGACAATTTGGGTCATCGGCTCGTACCACAATATTTACCGGGTGGGTGCTATCCTGATGAATTTGGGGTATTGGATCCTGAACGACGTGGTCTGGGTCAAAACGCAGCCGATGCCCAACTTTCGGGGCGTTCGTTTCACCAACGCTCACGAAACACTGATCTGGGCCCAAAAGAATCAGGGCGCCCGGTACACCTTTAACTACCAGGTGATGAAGTCACACAATGATGACCGGCAAATGCGCAGCGACTGGGAACTGCCTCTGTGTACCGGCAAGGAAAGGCTCAGAGCCAACGGGGTCAAAGTGCACGCTACCCAGAAACCGGAGGCGCTACTCTACCGGGTCATCCTGGCCAGCTCCCACCCCGGTGACGTGGTGCTCGATCCCTTTTTTGGTACCGGCACCACCGGGGCCGTGGCCAAAAAACTGCATCGCCATTGGATCGGCGTCGAGCGAGAGGCTAAATATGTCAGGGTGGCCCGGGAACGGATCGAGGCCATTCAGCCGCCGCCCTTCTCTGAGGAAGCTTTTGTTTTCAAAAGCAAGCGAAATCGGCCCCGCATTCCTTTTGGCAACCTGCTGGAACAGGGCTGGCTGAAACCGGGGCAAAAACTCTATTTCGGCCAAAGGAGCGACGTTGCGGCCACGATCCTGGCCAACGGGCAGATCAAAGTCAATGGTTACACCGGCTCTATTCATCAAGTAGGTAAGGCCCTGCAAAATGCCCCCTGCAATGGCTGGGAGCATTGGTATTATCTTGACGAAGCCACCGGCAAGCGCATCGTCATCGACACCCTCCGAGAACGTATCCGGGCGGAGAGAAACGAGACGAAATAAGTTTTTGCAACGAATTACCCGAATTTCACAAATCAACCGTTCTACACCTCACGTTTCACGTCAGGCAATATTTTGGGATGATTTAAATTCTGGAACACCTACATTAGAGGAGTATCATGCACGCAAAAATCACCCTTCTTCCCGGCGACGGCATCGGCCCGGAAGTGGTAGCCGAGGCAGTCAAGGTCCTCAAAGCCATCGGAGACAAGTTTGGACACACCTTTGAATTTAGCGAGGCCCTGGTGGGCGGCATCGCCATCGATCAAACCGGCCAGCCGCTGCCCGAGGAAACCCTGGCCGCCTGCCGCCAGACTGAGGCCATTTTACTGGGCGCGGTCGGTGGGCCAAAATGGAGCGATCCTGCGGCCAGGGTGCGGCCGGAGCAGGGCCTGCTCAAACTACGTAAAGAATTGGGGCTGTTCGCCAACCTGCGGCCGGTCAAGATTTACCCGGGCCTGGTCGACGCCTCCACCCTTAAAAGAGAAGTGGTCGAAAATGTGGACCTGATGATTGTGCGCGAGCTGACCGGCGGCCTCTATTTTGGCCAGCCGCAAGGCCGGCAGGATAACGCCCAAGGCCGGGCCGCAGTAGACACCATGTATTACACCGAGGCCGAGATAAAGCGGCTAATGCGGGTAGCTTTTGAGTTAGCCCGCCAGCGGCGTAAAAAAGTGATCTCGGTCGATAAGGCCAACGTGCTGGCCTGCAGCCGCCTCTGGCGGGAAGTGGCCCACGAGGTGGCGGCCGAATATCCCGACGTCGAGTACGAGGACATCCTGGTTGACGCCTGCGCCATGTACCTGATCCGCACCCCCGGCAGCTTTGACGTGGTCGCCACCGGCAATATGTTTGGCGACATCTTGAGCGACGAAGCCAGCATGCTGGCCGGCTCGATGGGCATGCTCCCTTCGGCCTCGCTGGCCGAGGGCAACTTTGGCCTGTACGAGCCGATTCACGGTTCGGCCCCCGACATCGCCGGCCAGGGCATTGCCAATCCCCTGGCCACCATCTTGAGCGCGGCCATGCTGCTGCGCACCTCCCTGAACCTGCCCCAGGAAGCCGAGGCCGTGGAACAGGCCGTAGCCACAGTGCTGGCCGCCGGCCATCGCTCGGCCGACCTGGCCGGGCCGGGTGAGCCGGCGGTGGGGACCATGGAGATGGGGGATTTGGTGGTGGAGTCAGTGAACAGTGAGCAGTGAGCAGCGGCCCAGACCTGTCAGGTCTTCAATGAGCCAGAAACACACGCTCCAAGCCGGTCCGTAACCGGCGGCAGATCAGAGTGAAAAAATCAGGTGGCTAGTTCGGGTGGCAGGGGAAAGAGGCTCAGATCGGACAACGGAAGAAAGTCTTTTACATTTAACGTCACCAATGTCACCCGGTGGGTTATAGCTGTGGCTGCAATAATGGCATCGGGAACGCTGAGAACAAGCTGTTCGGCCCGGCACTTCCGGATATAATCACCGGCCCGGTCGGCAATGTTTCGGTCTAAGTCGTAGGTGACAAAGCGGGCCAGAAGCTTTTGCGTTTTATACGCCTCATCGGGATGCATCCCGGCGTGAATTTCTAGCCGGGTTATACTGGCAATTCCCAGTCGTTCTCGTTTCCCCAGGTTCCGCAACAATTGAACGATATCTTGTTGTCCGCGCAGGTGTCGAATGACGATGCCTGTATCCAGAAGATAACGAGCCATATCAATCACCACCTGGACGTTGCCAGCTTCCTCGTAAGTCCACCAGCCACCTATCAATATCCGCGCCGGTGGCCATCTCGGGATGGCGTTCATCGCTCCAGCATCCGGCGGTCTCATCCAGGGCAGTCAATTGCTCTTCCAGGGCCAGGTATTCTTCCAGTATTTTAGCAATAAAAACACTGCGCTGGCGAGCAGGGACGCGTGCCTTGAACCGTTTGGCTAAATCTTGCGGTAGCGAAATAGTTATTTTTTGCGTTGCCCCTTTGCTCAGCGTTGTAGCCATCTTTTTACACCTCTAATAGTTACCACTAACAATTACCATTAGCTATACGACTATATTTTACCACACTGCTGCTGTGTTGACAACCAATTCTAAATGCCCCAGTTTCTACATCACCGCCGCGACCGCCTCCCCCAACAGCCCCACAATCTCATCCAGTTGCTCATCGGTGACAACAAAAGGCGGGGCGACCATGACCTGGTCGCCGCGCAGGCCGTCGGCATTGCCGCTGCTGGGATAAACAATCAGGCCGCGCTCAAAGGCGGCATCGCCCAATTTTTTGGCCAGGCCACGTTTGGCCGGGAAGGGTTCCCTGGTTTGGCGGTCGGCCACAAACTCGAGGCCCCACATCAGGCCCTGTCCCCGAATGTCCCCTACCTGGGGATGGTCGCCAAAAGCAGCCCGCAGTTTTTGGCCCAACTTCTCCCCCTGGATTCGAGCCGCTTCGACCAGATCGTGCTCTTGCATGTAACGCAGCACGGCCAGACCGGCGGCCGCGCCGAGCGGGTGGTGGGAGAAGGTGCCGCCGTGGGCAAAATCACCGCGTCCGGCCCGCATGGTTTCGACGTCGGCCGTTTTGACGGCGGTGATGGACAGGGGAAAATAGCCACCCCCCACCCCTTTGGCCATAGTGATCAGGTCCGGTTCCACCCCCCAGTGCTGCATGGCAAACCAGGTCCCGGTCCGGCCCAGGCCGGTCATAACCTCGTCCGCGATCAGCAAAATCCGGTAATGGTCGCAAATCTGGCGAATGAGGGACCAGTACTCCGGCGGGGGGACCACCGCGGCCAGGCTGGCCCCGCTGATCGGCTCGGCGATAAAGGCGGCAATGGTCTCTTTCCCGTTGAGCTTGATGGCCGCTTCCAGAGCCTGGGCACAACGTAGATCGCAGTCAGGATAGGTCAAACCAAAGGGGCAGCGGTAACAGTAGGGCGGCTCAATGTGGGGAGTAAGCTGCATCATGGGCTGGTACAGTTGGCGTAGGGCCGGACGCCCGCTAACGGCCAGGGCGCCCAGAGTGGTGCCGTGATAACTGTGCCAGCGAGAGATGATCTGGTAGCGATTGGCCTCGCCCCGCTCAACCTGGACCTGCCGGGCAAATTTGAGGGCCGTTTCCACGGCTTCGGAACCGCTCCCCAGATAGAAGAAGCGGGGATTGGCCATAGGGGTCACCTCGGCCAGGGCCACGCTGTACTCCTCCAGGGCCTGGCTGGTGAACATGGTAGCGTGAACGTAATGGGCCGCCTGGGCCTGTGCGGTCATGGCCTGCACCACCTCCTCGACCCCGTAACCGATGTTGACCAACACCGGCCCGCCCGAGGCGTCGATGTACCGCTTGCCCTCGGTGTCAAACAGGTAGATCCCCTGGCCATAAGCGACCATAGGCCGGGCATAGGCCATACGCCGGTAGAATACGTGACCGTGAAGTTCTTTGTAGGCTGTCATAGTGGTTCCCTCCTGGGGTGTGAAACTGGTTTGTTGGCTAGATTGTACGACGGCTATCTTCAAATTCAAAACCGGCTGCCCAGGATGAGCAGTTTTTTGGACCGGTGATCTACTTTTGGCGGCTGGGGGTATTGACTGAGCGAGGGGGGCTGTTTTATAATGGTTAGGGTAGGTTTAAGTTTTTTCCAGGTACAAGAGGGTGAAGCCGACGCCCAGCCTTGAAGAAAGGTGGAAAGGATGTTGGTCGAGGGGGGGCGTGGTCAAGCGTTAAGTTGAGTTAGAGATTTTGACGATGAGCCCGGCGGTGTTTTCATGGCGCACCGTTCTGGTTGGCCTGCGCTCTATGTGGCGCGGCTTACCTTAAGCGTTAGCCCGCTTAAAAGACATTTCTACGGGAAGCTACTGTGATTTTTTCACTAAAGTCCAATCAGGCGATACCTCATTCTATCATCGCTTTCTTCGTTCTAACCTACAGTATCTCTTGGATGCTATGGATTCCATTGGCTCTCTCATCGCAAGGTTTGCTGGCAATCCAAATATCGCCATTCCTCGGTATCGTTCTTGGCGGTATGGGGCCATCTCTCACAGCAATCATTCTGACTGTAACTGAAAGTGGAGATCAAGGTGTCCGCGCCCTGTTCGGTCATCTCTTGCGCTGGCGGGTTTCTATTAGGTGGTATCTATTCGTTCTACTGGCTCCAGCGGTGATCATCATCAGTGCAATGATACTGCATGCGGGGTTCAACCATATTGCTTTCCAATTACCGACAATAGGTGACTGGCGGGTAGTGCTGCTTACTTTTATGATCACCTTTGTCTTTGGTGGTCCATTAGGTGAAGAGATGGGGTGGCGGGGCTATGCGTTGCCTCGTCTACTGATAAATGGGGGTACTTTATGGGCGAGCCTGATGGTAGGCATATTCTGGGGGCTATGGCACTTGCCCTTATTCTGGATTCGAGGGAGTTTGCAGGCTAACCTACCAGTGATGTGGTTTATGGTTTCTATTCTAGCGGAGTCTATTCTATATACGTGGGTATACAAACACACCAACCATAGTCTATTGCTGATGTGTCTGTTTCACACCTCGATAAATGCGTGGGCGAAGTTGATTCTCCTTCCTGTCCTCACGAATGATTTGCAGCCCTTATTGCTAACGTTCGGGTTGGAACTGATTGTAGCTATTATCGTCATGGTGGGTAGAGATTCAATTCGTCTGCCACAGGGAAAGAGGGGCTAACCAGCAAATGAAGCTGATGCCTAAAGCTGTGTTTGATGAGAGTTGGTTTTGCCTGTGGCGTCGTCTTTGAAAGGAAAGCACAGGGCTAACCCGGCGCAGCTTATTTGCAGCATTAGGCCGATAATCAAATTCATTGTTATGGAAGAATATATCACTCCCCAAATGCATATTGATTATTACACAACCCAACGTGGTATCTCGGTTGAAGATATAGGTGTTGCGCCGATTGTCATTATTGCCTGGGGGCGTGAGATAGTTCAATCCTTTGCAGGCATTGTTGGGGCCAGTTCAATGCCCTATTGGCTTCATAATGGATACTACCAATTCTTCACCGGTGATGTTCAAGGGCGGCAAGTTTCTTTCGCCCAGGTGCCAATGGGAGCCCCAGGCACAGTGATGCTGATGGAAGAGATGATAGCTTGTCACTTCTCCCATAGAGGCTAGTGGCGGGCGGGCATCCCTATGCCCGCTAATTTCTATTTTCTAATGAAGAAATGAAAGGTGTTTTGGGCGCCATTCTGTCTGCTCCCAGCCGTTTGGAAATAGCATCATAAAACAGGTTTTGTATGTAGGCTTTGCCTTAGCCGTCCAAAGGGCTGCGCACAGCCAGGCCGCCACGCTTGAGGACGTGGGTATAGATCATCGTTGTTTCGACCAGGTCTTTTTGATGCAGGGCCTTAACCTTCTGAAGATGCTGCTTGAGCGGCTGCCGGAGGGTATCGGGCAAAATAGTGTTCCGGTCCTTATCGCCTTTACCGGCCCGGACGATGATTTGATGCTGCTCAAAATCAATATCTTTAACCCGCAAACGCAGCCCCTCCATCAGACGCAACCCGCTGCCATACAGCAAGCGGGCGACCAATTGGT
>DAOUMU010000509.1:0-7295 GCA_034409055.1 Anaerolineae bacterium | reverse complement strand
CGTATTGCGGCTTAGGTAGCTCTTTCAATCAGTTTTTCTGGCTTATCTGCCTTCGATTTTTGCGAAAGCGACCTATTTGTCTTTATGTTAAGCTCAATAACCGCATCAAAACTGCGAAAGTATAGATAGTTTATGAAAGGGAGGTTATCATAATGTTGACCGTACAATCAAGCGTAGAATTTACCGAAGCCCGACAACAAGCCTTCATCGAGGAGTGGCTCAATTTTTTCACCGGCCGTCCGAGTGAATTACTTTCTTTCGAGGAAGTTAGAGAAAATTTGCGGTTGCGAGACTCCACCTACAAAGGTTTGCAAGAGATCGAGCTGGATAAAATTGTGGGCAGTACTGGCCGTTATCGAGACTTTACCCGCACCTTTTTACCCAAAAATGATACCACGTCCGACCGCTGGCGGCGGGTCGATGTGGTGTCCCACGAGCAGGGGTTTCCCCCCATCGAGGTCTATAAAGTAGGCGACATTTATTTCGTGCGCGATGGCAATCACCGGGTATCTGTGGTCCGCACCCACAAAGCCAAAACAATCGAAGCTTACGTCATAGAATATAAAACCTCAGTGCCCATTGATAAAGACGATGATCTGGACGACATCCTGCTGAAAATGGAACAGACTGAATTTTTTGAGAAGACCCGTCTGGATAAAATTAGGCCGGAACAGAACGTCGTGCTTACTGAGCCCGGTCGTTATCGCCTGGTTAAACAGCACATTGCTTTTCATAAATATCTTAAAGAGACAGAGTGCGGGTGCGAGATTTCCGGTGAAGAGGCCGTAGCCAGTTGGTACGATAACGTTTACATGCCTATTATTGAGCTTATCCGGCAACGTGGTGTCCTAAAACACTTTCCAGATCGTACCGAAGCCGATCTATACGCCTGGTTGCTTCTGCACCGGGCCGAACTGGAGAAACAGACCGAGGCCCTGGGATACGTTTCCGACGAAGAACTGATTGAAGCCTTAGAGGAAAAGACCAGCAACCCTTTTACCCGGCTGATCAGGCTCTTTCGCCACAAGCTGGACCTGCAAACTCTCCCCTTAAAAGCGGCCCAGGCCAAATTTTTAACAGAAACGCAACTGGATAAAATCAGGCCAGAGCATGGGGTTCACTTTACCGCTCCGGAATGCTACCAGTTAGCCACAGAGCATATTACCGTTCACAAATACCTTCAAGAAACAGAGCACGACTGTGAAATTTCTTTTGAAGAAGCCGTTGGCAGTTGGTATGATCACGTCTACCTGCCCGTGGTGCAGCTCATTCGAGAGCGCAAGGTGTTAGAACAGTTTCCAGACCACACCGAAGCCGATCTTTATATTTGGCTTGTTTCGCACCGGGCTGCGCTTGAGGAAGAAAAACAAGCCATGGGCCAGATACCGAACGAGAAAATTATTGAAGATTTGGAGCAAGCCGGTCTGGCTAACCCCATTACCCGATTGATCAAGTTCTTTCGCCAAAAGCTCAATCTCCAGAGTGTTTTGGTCAGTTAGAAATAGGTATCCTAACATAAAAAAGGAGTTATCACGAGGGTTGACACACCACCAATGATGAGAATTTCCGTACCGTAGGGCAAACTTAAGTTTGTCCTACAAGGTCTATTTTTAGAGGAGTTATCACGAGGGTTGACACACCACCAATGATGAGAGTTTCCGTACCGTAGGGCAAACTTAAGTTTGTCCTACAAGGTCTATTTTTAGGAGAACGATTGGCCAATCGTTCTCCTTTTCTTGTTGCAGCCACCAAGCCTCAACTGAGACGAATTTCAGACGAGGGGTCTGGCAGACGGTCATAAATCTTATGGCGGTCAATCGCGGCCGGTAGGGGGCCTACAGTGGTCAGCTTCATTTCCACAATCTCACGGGCAAAGAGAAGGCAGTAGGGCAGGGGATGCCCATCCAGCATCGCTACCAGAAACCCGGCCCAAAAGGCATCACCGGCCCCGGTAGCATCTACCACCTTGATCGGCCGGGCCGGGAGATGACCTAACAACTGACCGTCTTGAGAGATGAGAGAGCCTTCTTTACCCATAGTGAAGACAACGGTTTGTGGTCCCAGCTCATGCAGCATTTTTATATAGGTTTCCGGTTGATGCCCCGGCCCAAAAAAGCGGTGGGCGTCATCGAGCGAGGCTTTGGTGATGGTGGTGTAACGGTACATAGCCCGAATGACTTTTTGGGCTTCCTGGTAATCGGGCCAGATCACCGGACTGTAGTTTGGGTCAAAAGAAACAATTTTACCCTGTTCGTGGGCCAGTTGAAACGCCTTGTCCACGGCTGAGCGGCATGGTTCACGTGACAGCGGCCAGGTGGAGGTATGGACAACTTTGGCCCTGGCAATAGCCTCCTCAGACACCTCGTCCGGGGTTAATTTATAGTCGCCGTTCCGGGCCGCTTCAAAGTCCGGGGTGCCACTGGTGCGAGACACAAAAATGACACTGGTGTGAACCCGGTGATCCATGATCAAATAATTGGTATTCACCCCGTAGTATTGCAACTCCCCCTTGAGAAATTGGCCAAAAGCACCGATGCCTGTTTTGGAAACAACGGCCGCTCGACCGCCTAATCTGGATACATTAACCGTAATGTTGGCCGGGGAGCCCCCCAGGTAGCGGCGAAAGGTGGTGGCCTCACGCAGCCCTTCGACCGCCTCGGTTGAGATAAAATCGACGATTGTTTCGCCAATAGCGACCAAATCAAGGTCTGGCTCGGTAATAGACATACGTCTTATCCTTTTGCAAAGTAGAGTTGGGTCAGTTCCGACAAACCGATTCGATGTTCTGAATCGGGTTGGTTGAAATAGGCCGGAATGGGTAAAGTGGGCCGGTGGATCATCCCGGCGGATTGTTCGGCCAGGGCTTGTTCCAGGACAGCCAGGTATCCCTCGGCCGTTCGGTCCCAGGTGTACCGGCTGATGACTCGCTCCATACCGGCTCGATGGTAACGCTGCCAGGCTGCCGGCGGGGAGAGAGCTTCCAGCAATCCCCGGGCGATATCGGCCGGACTGGCCGGATCGACTAAAACCCCGTACCCGGTATTGGTCTGGGAGTCAACCATACTCTCGCTGGGACCACCGTTGCGGGTCACAACAGCCGGCAGGCCACAACTCATCGCCTCCAGGGGAGCCAGGCCAAAAGGTTCGTAATGAGCAGTCAGGGCAAAGACAGAACGGCGCCGGGCGGCCAACCGGTAAGCCGCAGCCAATTCAGGCTGGTTGTTCAGAGGGAATGAAGTGACGGCATGCCACAGGTTATGCGCTTCTAATAGGCGGGCTATTTCATCCAAAATAGCCCGTTCCTCATCCTCAAGCCGGTCTCGTTGTTGCAAGGGATTATCCAGGCCACGTACCACAATGGCCAGGTTGGCCATAGCCGGCAACCGGGGATCCTGAATAAAAGCCTGAACCAGGCCCAGGTGATTCTTTTTCTGATCCAGACGGCTGGAACATAAGACCCAGGGCAAATGCCGGCGCGCTTCGGGTAAATCACGGGCCAGGGCAGCCTCAAGGCGAGCTTCAACCACTGAATCAACCTCCTCCGGCTCCGGCGAAAAAATGCGCCGGTTGACACCGGGCGGAATAATGGCAAAGCGATCCAGGTCGGTCCCGGCAGGGTCAATAGCGCCGTGATAGGCCCGGTGGGTGTACTGTTCCACCTGCTCCTGCCGCGTGCTGGTGATAATACGGGCGGCGTGGTTCATAGCCAGCCGTTCGGCCAGCAGACGCTCCGTGAAGTGAAAACGTTGGTCAATTTCGGCCAGGGTATCTGGAGTCGCCTGCAATTTATCCATCTTTTGCGCCCCCAACGAGTGGCCGGTAAAGGTAAAGGGCCGCCCCGTTTTTTCTTGCAAAATTGCTCCAACCAGGCCGCCATCGCCGTAGTGGGTGGTAAAGCATCCCGGCAGTTCTCCCTCGTTCTGATAAAATTCGAGGATACCCGGCGCCCATTCCGAACCCAAATAGGGCCACAATTCTTCTTTGGCCAGAAATCGCTGGGAACCACAAGGAATACGGACGATACGCACCTGGTCATGGCCGGGGTAACCATCCAGGGGCGCAGCAAATTCAGGCCAGTTATCGTCAATTATCTGGCGGGTAATAATATCGACCCGGTGGCCCTGGGCAGCCATAGCCAGAGCCACCTCCTTGACGTAGACCAGTTGTCCACCAAAATCGGGATGTTCCGTCCAGTAGCTATCGTTGGCATCAAAATTACCTTGGGGATTTAAGAAACCAATGTGCATAGAGCAATCCTTTTACCTGTTACGTATGTCGTATTTTTTTGGCACGTAACACGCCGCCAAAGGCACGCAAGCGACACGCAACACGTAATAACAAATGTACGCAATCAAAAGAGTTTTTATAAGAGCAAAACTTATGAGGTAAAAGCGCCTATATTTTACAGAAAAAGTTAAGGTTTTCAAATCGATCGAAGGGCATTAAGTTTGTATTTCTGGCCACAAGTTTTATAATTCGGGTGTGTTTCAAATATAAGACACGCTCGGCGTGGACCACAGTCTACGACCTGGTGCGCTTTCTGGCTTACTTTGCTGCCGCCCTGCAGATGATTGAAATGAAGAAACTATCCCTATCAATAAAAATCTACGTTGTGCTCATTGTAATCCTCGCCATCCTGGCGGGGATCAACGTTTTCTTACCCCAAGGCCCTTTTTTGCCAACTTCGCCGGAGCAAGAACTTCCAGCATCGAAACCGGTGCTTGCGCTGGTCAATGCGGGCCTGATGCTCATTTTGTATGGCGGTTTAGGTCTTCTTGGTCTGAAGCTCTGGCAAAAGCTCGGTTTTCCTGACCTCTGGGAGGCGGACATAACCAACAAGCAGCGGTTTTTAATTCCTGCCCTCATTGGGACAGGTCTTGGCCTATTTTTTATTCTGGCCGATATAATTTTGAGCCAATTCCAGCCCCTGGGGCCGCTTCCCCACCCCCCATTTCCCACCTCTCTCGTTGCTTCAGCTACTGCCGGCATTGGCGAAGAAATTATATTTCGTTTGTTCTTTATCTCATTTTGGGTTTGGCTTGTTTCCTACATCATTTTGAAAAAGAGATGGCAAAGCCAGGTTTTTTGGATTGTGACGATTTTCTCCGCGCTTGCCTTTGCTTTTGGCCATCTGCCAGCGGTTATACTTGCGCTTGGCCTGCAAGAAATCAACGAGATTCCGGCCGCGCTGATGGCCGAGATAATTCTTCTCAACGGTGTACTTTCCCTCTTTGCGGCCCATTACTTCAGGAAATTCGGTTTCCTGGCTGCCGTTGGAATCCATTTTTGGGCAGACGTAATCTGGCACGTTATTTGGGGAGCGATTTAACTTTCTTTTCTCGGCATCACCTGAATGGCCATGATGTGATCGTCACTGGCCTCCCACTTCGTCGCTCGTAGACCTGCCGATAGCGAATAGACCGACGCGTAGAAGAACTTGACGTCAGATGCAATGGACTGGAGTATCGATGCAACTCCTGTGTCAGTCATACCGTTCACAATGTGGCCGTACAAAGTGAATACAGGCGGAGATGGATCGTAGGCAAAGATCGCATCGATCTTGTGGCACACGCCCGATGCGTCGTAGTAGACGCTCACGCCAGGGTGGGGATAGCGGACTTTTCGGAGGGCTTCCTCGTCGATGTCTACCAACGGGTAATACGCCCCGCTACCGTCCTCGAACTCCTTTCTAGGCCGAATGTCCAGTTCCTCGATCTGATCCCTCGTCATCCCCAGCTTAAAAGGACCGATGGACTTACCGGGGATGATCTCGTGGTGCTTGGTCATAGTCACTCCTCTCGCTCCTTTCATTATCAATTGTTCATTACTCATTGCTAATTGCTAATTGATAGGGATGCCAATCCGGCCAAAACGACCAGTACGACGAGCAAAGCCCACAAGGCGGCTGCCGTCGCCACGTATATCACCAGCAGAAAGACGGTAAAGCCACCCGTCAGCATGAGCGCTCCAACTATCGTTTCAGTCAAGAACAAAACGCCCACCACCGTCGCGGCGCGCAGAATCGCCGCTTGCCTACGCTGCGTACGCCAGGCTTGTACGACGACTGCGACGACCAAGACGCTCGCCACGCCAGCGATCAAGTGACGCCCCATCTGAAGCCAACCGTGTAAATCAACGGGAACCAATCGTCCGCTGTACAGTGGCCAGCCCAAACATCTCACAATCGAGCCACTGTCCGCGACGAGGACGCCACTGACCAGCACGATGAACACCGCAACAAGCGTCCATAAGGTTAACCTGGCAAAGGAACTGCGGAACGAAAGCCGGTCGGGCAGGGCCGGATTGTCGTGACGAGAGAAAGCCACCACCGACGCCGTCAGCATGAGGGCGAGCACCAGCAGCGCCAAGCCAAGGTCAACCGCCGCGATTCCAGGCGAAAGTCCGCGGAGAACCGCAAACGCGCCGAACACGATCACCGCAAACAGAAATGCGACAGCAATGGCCGGCGGTCGGCTCACCCACCGGATCGAGCGGGAGTTCCACCAGCCCACAATCGCCGCAGCGATGATGAACGGCGACGTCAGCGCAGCCAGGAGGCGGTGTATGTACTCGATGATTGCGTCCATCCGCATCGGTGGGATGATTTGCCCGTAGCACCACGGCCAATCGGGACACCCCTGCCCTGATTCGGTGACACAAACGATGCCCCCCATTGTGATCAGCAGGTACGTCATCACGGTCGCCGTCAGAAGCAGGTAACGGTGCCGTCTGGTGATGAATACCCCCCCAACTGTTGAGTCAGTTGTCATATTCTCCTCTGTAAATAGACCTTGTAGGACAAACTTAAGTTTGCCCTACGGTACGGATAATTTCATCATCGGTGGTGTGCCAACACTCGTGATAACTCCTGAGTGATTCCCTCTCAACAGCCACCAGTGGAGATTGAGCCGTCCCAGGCATTTCAACTCCCAGAGCCAAACCCACGCAGAAGGTTACTCATTGGGAGAGCCCCGCCCTTGGGGTCCGCTACAGCGACAATTAGGCGGCTGCTCAGCCTCATTCCACCTGCCCCATCTCTTTCCGGTACATTAACCCGTCCGCCTCTTCCCCCAGTATCGGGTCGAACTCTACGCTCTGGAATCCGCACTTCACTTCATAAAAGTGTTGGATTCCTCCTCTAGTGCTGCTTCCCATAAGTTTTTAGGGTATTCTTGCTCCCGTCTGGTCCGTGACCAGACGGCTTTGCCCCGGTAAATACGCGGGTCAGTGCGAAGCCTCCCTGTGGGACGGACCCGCTACGAGCAGGGCAGAGTTACCAGCCTTTACCCTAAAAA